>JANOOU010000194.1:0-8654 GCA_031421475.1 Gammaproteobacteria bacterium
AGATCGTGCGCGAGCGTTACCCGGAGTTGAGCGACACCGATCAGGAAGCTATTCGCCAACACGCGATTGCGGCGATGAACATTACCCAGCAAGCCAAATTGATGTTGGCTCAGGCCGATGCGAGTGGTGGTACGGGTGATGGCACGATGCAAGGCAGTACGGCTTTGCTGGATGGGGTACGCAAATTTATCAATGTGCGCGACCTGGATATTGACCTGATTGACCGTATTAACCCCTTTGATGCCGCCTATGCGGTGCTGGCGAAAGCGATGGATGAGAAATCGCTGCGTCAGGTGCAGGCCAGTATTGCTGCCAAGAAGGTGAGTATTTCGCGTGACGACGCGGTTGAACTTGCCGCGCGCGCCAGAACTTTCAAGCAGGAGCGAGGCCGTCTGCCGGACATCAACTCTGCCGATGCGTGGGAAAAGCGCATGGCCGAAGGCGTGGCTGCTTTTGCTCGTTACAAGGCGCAGGAATTAGCGGCCAAGCAAAGCGGAATAACCAATGGCTGAAATTGACGAAGACGAGTTGCTGGCCGATCTTGGTCTTGAAGTTGTGCCACTCAAGACTTCCAGCCGAACTCCGCGCGAGGAACGCATCATCGCGGGTTTCGAGGACATCCTGCGCTTCCATCATGACTATGGCCGCGCACCATTGCATGGCGAGGATCGTGACATCTTCGAGCGCTTGTATGCCGTGCGCCTGGATCAGCTACGCAAGTTGCCAGAAGCGCAAACCCTGTTGGCTGTGCTGGATGCCCCTGGCCTGCTGGCTGGGGCAGTTGCGGCTCAGGCTGATGTGAATGATCTGGACGAAGACGCCTTGCTGGCCGAGTTGGGAATGGGTGATAAACCGGCCGACCAGGATGACATCACCGTGCTTCGGCATGTGCGTTCCAGCGTTGAAAAACGTGCGGCGGAGGAAATCGCCGACCGTACGCCCTGTGCGGATTTTGACAAGTTCCAACCGCTATTTGAGCAGGAGGAGCGTGAGCTGAAGGCTGGCGTTCGCATAACACTGCGCTTCGGCGGCGATGCAAGTATTGTCAGCGGGAACTACTTCATCGTCGGTGGGCAGATCGCGTATGTTGCCGAAATAGGTGAAATGCTCAAGACACAAAGCGGACATGACGATGCGCGCTTGCGAGTGATTTACAGCAATGGCACGGAAAGCAATTTGCTACTCCGTTCACTCCAAAAGGCGCTTTTCAAAGACGAGACCAGCCGCCGCCTGACCGACCCGGACATGGGGCCGCTGTTTGGCGATGCGCCTGAGCCTGACGACATTGCTTCCGGAACCATCTATGTGCTGCGCAGCCTGTCCAGCCATCCTTTCATCGTCGAGCACCGCGAGCTGATCCACAAGATCGGGGTAACCGGAGGGGATGTGGAAACGCGCATCGCAGGCGCAGAAAAGGATGCCACCTATCTGTTGGCCGACGTGGAAGTAGTTGCCACCTACAAGCTCCACAACCTGAATCGCGTCAGGCTGGAAAATATCTTCCACCGCTTGTTCGGTGCAGCACAGCTCGACTTGACCATTGAAGATCGCTTCGGAAATCCGGTGAAGCCGAGAGAGTGGTTTCTGGTCCCGCTTCATATAATTGACGAAGCAGTTCAGCGCATTCGGGATGGGTCGATTACCGAAGTAGTTTATGACCCGAAGACGGCGCGCTTAGTCGGCACAGGTCAGTAACGATTGTTACGGGGCGGTGACCAGATATTGTCATTCATATCACTCATAAAAAGATTGGGTGTGCTTTGATTTGTTGAGATAATCCGCAGCCTTACACCGTTCCGGTATGAGCGGTGCGGTTGTAGATTCTGCCGTTCAGATCATTCACGGCATGGGCTAACGGGTATTCGCACCGCCGGCCAGGCGCAACAAACCCTTACACCGCCATCGGCTCCAGCTTCACCGACGCACTATAGCCAATGGCGTGCGCATAACGCGGCAAGGTGCGCAGTAAGGCTAATGTCTTTCGCTCTTTCCATGCGGGCAATAACGGGTTGTGTGGTGCCCATGCGGGCGGCTACTTCGGCTTGTGTCAGCGCGCCTTAACACGGGCGGCAATCAGTTGATGGGCGATGGCGAATTCATCTTCCAGTGCGATATAGGCTTCTCGTGTTGCTTTATCTTTCAGCAACCGGGTTTTAACTTCAGCCAGGATTTTTCATGGTTCTAATTCCTCAGGCAAGCATTTTCAACTGCCCGATTTTTTCGGACACTTCAAAATAGCCTTCGGCGATAAGCTTCTTTTTTAGATCGCTCCAATACTTGCGTGGGCGGTTGCTGCCCACCAAGGCATCAATCACATCAATGACCGAAAACCACCACTCACCCTCGTGCAAGGCTTTTCGTATTTCACGCCCATCAAATGCGGCAAGATCTGAATTTTCTTTTTGACGCATACCGCCCTCCTAACTTTCATGCCTGATCAGCCTGTTTCGGGTCGTTCTTATGTTTCGCCTTAGCTGCATTTCTGGCCTGTTTTTCTTTTGCGCGTGTAGCGGTATGACTTATTCTTTTTTCGCATTGTTGGTAACGGGTTTGTTGGTAGCTGCGATTACCAACGTTGTTACCAACAGTTACCAACGGATTGGGTTGAATCAAAATATACGTCGCTGGACAAGAAGGCAATAAAAAACCCGCTGGGTAGCGGGTTTCAGGGGTGTTGCTGGACTTTATAAGATACTAATCTGGTACCGGCGGGCGGACTCGAACCGCCACGACTTGCGTCACTACCACCTCAAGGTAGCGTGTCTACCAATTCCACCACGTCGGCACTATCAACTTCGAACTGAGGTTCATCATCGCCATCCCTGGCGTAGCAGTGATTATCCGTTCACCACCTGCCCTGACTCCTGTCAGGGCGCTCAACGCATGCGTTTCGCCCACGTCGGCTTAATGATGTGCGAATAAATTCGCACCTACATTCTTAAACATACCGGCAATTGCCTCAAGCAGGAAATAATTTACTGCGCAGGCGGCACATCTGAAGCTGGTGCCGTAGGCACGCTGGCATCCGGTATATCACCCGTGGCGGGTTGTTGCTGTTCGGTGATAAAGGTTTCAGTCACGCTGCCTGGCCCACTCTGTTTTGATGCCAGATACGCCAGCGCCAGACTATTTATAATGAATAGCGCAGCCAGTATGCCGGTGGTACGGCTTAAAAAATTAGATGCTCCACGAGCACCGAACATGCTGGCCGAAGAACCACCACCCAGTGCCGCACCGGCATCTGCACCCTTACCACGTTGCAACAACACCAGGCCAATAATGCCCAGTGACAACATTACATGCACCACCAAAAGAATCGTACTCACTTTGTATTCCTTATCCCGCCGCGCGGCAGATCGTTAAAAAGTCTTCAGCCTTGAGCGATGCACCGCCAATCAGGCCGCCATCTATATCGGGCTGCGCCAGTAATTCGGCGGCATTGGCGGCATTCATGGAGCCGCCGTATAAAATTTGTAAACCGGCGGCAACCTGTGCATCCAGTTTGGCGATTTTTTCGCGTATGAATGCATGTACGGCCTGTGCCTGTTCCGGGCTCGCGGTTTTACCGGTGCCAATGGCCCAGATCGGTTCATAGGCAATGACACCATCCGCCAGGGCTGTTACACCTTCGAGTTTAATCACGGCATCAATCTGACGGTTACACACTTCATTGGTAACACCTTTTTCGCGTTCGGCAAGGGTTTCACCAATACAAAAAATGGGTTTGATACCGTTACGGCGTGCTGTAGCAAAACGCTGCGCAATCAACGCATCGCTCTCACCATACAAACTACGGCGTTCCGAATGGCCGATAATGGCGTATTCACAGCCCAGGTCTTTCAACATGGAGCCGGCCAGCTCACCGGTAAAAGCACCCTTGTCCTGATCGCAAATATTCTGCGAGCCGCATTTAATTTTGCTACCCGCAATGGCCGCCATCACTTGTGCGATATACAAGGCCGGCGGACAAACCACCACCGCAGCCTTGTTAACAGATGCCATGCCAGCCTTGATACCAGCAATCAGTTCTTTAACACTGCTAGTGGAACCGTTCATTTTCCAATTGCCGGCAATCATGATTTGTCGCATCTATTCGCACTTCGCTGCTGGGCCGAAAAAGGTGGCACAGTTTATAGGCCGGGGCCTCGAGTTTCAAGACAACCCGCCGGGAAGTTACCTGCAAATACGCATTGCAGCCAATATAAACCTTCAATCAAACCAAACAGTGCTCGCCAATATGTAACCTGTGAGCTATCTTAATAGCCACGCTACAGATGCACTCTATATTTTATCTTCACGATGTCGGCCGCTTTTACCTTGCCATAAACTCTGTATGGATGATTGAGAAATGCTAACAAGACTGATCGCCAGCTACACTTCACGCGCTGTAAAAACCTTGTGCGGTATATTGTCCATTACCGGCCTGAGCCTGCTGTTAGGCTGTAACAACACCGAAACACCCCTGCGTGTGGCCTTCATCCCCTGGCCGAGTTCTGAAACGTTGCATCTGGCAGAAAATCTGAATTATTTTGATGCGAAATCGATACGCATAGTCCACATGGCCAACAGTAACCAGATCTCTATGGCCTTGCGTAACAACTCCATTCATGCCGCTCTGTTCACACTCGATGAAGCGCTGAGCCTGTTGCAAGATGGCATCGATTTACAAGTGATATTAATAATGGACATTTCCAATGGTGCTGACGTGGTAATGGCGCGGCCCGAAATTACCGATTTAAAGGCACTGCGCGGCAAGCGGGTAGCGGTGGATAATGCAACCATAGGTGCCGTCATGCTGGATGCCATGCTCAACGCCGCCGAGTTGAAGGTAGGCGATATCCAACTGCTGTCCAAACCCATTAACGAACACAGCCAGGCCTACCTCCGTGGACAGATTGACGCCGCCATAACCTATGAGCCGGTGCGCAGCGAACTGCTTAAACACGGCGCTCATATTCTGTTCGACAGCAGCCAGATTCCCGGACGCATTATTGATGTCATGGTAGTGCGGCGCAATATGCTAAACCGCCATGATCAGGCACTTAAACAACTGGTGGCAGCGCATTTCAGGGCTCTGGATTATCTGGCCCGCCATCCGCAGGATGCCGCCCAGATCATTGCGCCTTACCTGGGCATAAAACCCAGCGAGGTCGCCGAGCAATACCAGGGCTTGATCATGCCGAATCTGGCCGAAAATCACCGCTGGTTAGGCGCATCGGCAAAACTCCATGACAGTGCCGACAGCCTTGCCAAATTAATGTTGAGAGCGCAGATATTGCAACGCTCACCGCCGATTGCGGACCTGGCACAACCGCGGTTTTTACCGGCCTTATCGCCGTGAATCCCTATCGCGCGATTCGGTTAAATTTATGGCTGCCAGTACTCATACTGTGTGCCTTTCTGGCCATAATCGTGGTCACCTCCACCTGGGAATATAAACAACATATCGACCAGCTTGAGTTACGCACTAACGAACGCGTGCAAAATCGCATGGAAACCTTGCAACGCCGGATTGAAAGTTTGCTGCGCTTGCAAGAACACGGCCTGGTGAAAGAAGAAATAGCTGCGACAGGCGCTTTGCCGGACGTTACTTTTTTGGCTCTGATCGCTAACGATGGCGTGGTGCTGTACGCCAGCCAACTACCCTGGCAAGGTAAACCCGCCGCCGACCGAGTGCCGGATTTCGACAGCAAACGTTTTACCAAGGCGCAACAATCCCGCCGCCTGCAACTGCAATACGATGCCGTAAAGCAACGTCACCTCATCGCCTACCAACCCATCAGTCTGACTCTCTCTCAGGATCAACTACGTTCAACGCGTGTCGGTGTATTGGTGATGAAATATGACATGGCCCCGGCCCTGGCCGACATACTGGATGAAACCCTGAAAGAAACCGTGCGCAATATCATTATCGGCGGGCTCAC
Source organism: Gammaproteobacteria bacterium (assembly GCA_031421475.1). Lineage (GTDB taxonomy): Bacteria > Pseudomonadota > Gammaproteobacteria > SZUA-229 > SZUA-229 > JACPVK01. The sequence goes on from JANOOU010000194.1 coordinate 5,925, forward strand.
CATGTTGCTGCTGATGTTTATTTTGCATCACTGGCTCACCCTGCCACTCGATTATTTGTGCCGGGCAGTACTACGTATCAGCCAGGGCGATTTCAGCTCACCGGTTAACCTTATCGGCCATGGTGAGCTGGCGAAACTGGGCGCAGCCATTAATAAAATGCAGGCTGATTTAGACGCCTCTACACGCCAATTAAAATCGTCCTATGACGAACTCCGTCTGAGTGAAGAAAACCTTTCAGTCACACTCAATTCCATTGGCGATGCCGTCATCACCACCAATGTAACCGGCAATGTCACACAACTTAATCCGGTTGCCCAGCAACTCACTGGATGGACGCAGGCCGAAGCTCGCGGCCAACCGCTGGCGGTTGTATTTCACACCATCAACAGTCAGAACCGCCAGCCCGCTACTAACCCGGTACTCAAAGTGCTGGCATCCGGTGAAATCGTTGGGCTGGCTAACCATACTTCCTTAATTGCACGAGATGGCATGGAGTACCAGATTGCCGACAGTGCCGCGCCGATCCGCAATAAAACCGGGGAAATCATTGGCGTAGTAGTGGTTTTTCACGACGTGAGCAAACAATATCGCCAGCAAGCCCGAATCGCCGCCAGCGAAGCCGAGCTGCGAAAAATTACTGACATTCTGCCCGGCCCAGTATCACGCCATGACACTGACGGCCGCTATATATTTGTCAGCAATGTGTACCAGACATGGTTTGGCAAGCAACCCGATGACGTGCTGGGCAAAACCCAGGCTGCCGTCCACGGGCCCGAACTGCATGCGCTCTACCAGCCCTACATTAAACAGGTTTACACCGGTGAAACGGCGAGCTTTAACATGCTATTGCCGAATACTGCAGGTACCGTACGTCATGTTTTGATGCATCTGGTGCCGGATTTTAACGAGCGCGGCAAAGTCTGCGGTTATTTTACGGTGGGTGTTGATATCACCTCGCTCAAATTTGCCGAGCAAGAATCCCAGCGCTTGCGTGAACAGTTAATACAGTCCACCAAAATGGAATCCGTCGGCCATCTCACCGCCGGCATAGCGCACGACTTCAACAACATGCTGGGCGCCATGCTAGGTTATACCGAGCTCACCCAACAAGTGCTGGCAGACGGCAAACCGCAAACGGCGACACCCTATTTAGCGGCGATACTCAAGGCGGGTGATCGCGCCAAGGTACTGATTGCACAAATGCTGACCTTCAGTCGCAAATCCACCCGTGCGGGGGAAGATGTGCCGGTGATCATGCTGGCACCGATCGTGAAAGAAGTCGCCAATCTATTGCGCTCTTCTATACCCAGCACCATCGATCTCAACTACCAAATCGAAACCGAAAATCTCAAAGCCTCCATTCATCCTGTGCATCTTCATCAGATCATTGTCAACCTGGGCATTAACGCGCGGGATGCCATAGACGAATTCGGCAAAATCGACATCATCCTTGCCAGATACACCAGCCAGGAAACACTCTGCGCATCCTGCAAACATGCCTTTCAGGGTGACTATGCCCAACTCATTATTCGCGACAGCGGCAGCGGCATAGAACCCGACATACAGGATAAAATTTTCGATCCGTTTTTTACGACCAAAGCTGTTGGCCAGGGTACCGGTATGGGACTCTCGGTGGTGCATGGACTGGTACACTCAGTCGGTGGGCACATACTGCTTGAATCTAACGCGGAAGGCAGCAGCATTAGTATTTTATTACCGCTGGATAATTCACTACTCAGTGTCGAGCCTGGGCCCGCCTATAACCTGCCCAAATCACCCACCTTGTTAACCAGCAAACACATTATGGTAGTGGATGACGAACCCGACATGGCCACGATGTTACGTGAATTACTGAGCATGCATGGCGCGCAAGTCACCTTGTTTAATTCGCCGGGTGACGCACTCAATCACTTTAAAGAAAACCCACAGACCATTGATCTGGTGATCACAGACGAAACCATGCCGGGTTTATCCGGCATGCGCCTGGCCAAACACATGCTGGCCATAAAACCTGATTTACCCATCATTCTTTACACCGGCTACAGCGAAAACGCCAACGCCGAAACGGCCGCTGCAGTCGGCATCGCCGCCTTCTTTTACAAACCTGTAAAAATGAATGATCTGCTACAGAAAATTCAGCAATTATTAAGGATGCTCTGATGTGCCAGAGCATCCGCGCTGCACCCGGCATTACAAACTGAAGTACCCTACTCACCCTTAAATATTTGACATCCTACTACTAGGTAGGCTATTCTTTCGCCCATGGAAATGAGAGATAAAATTCTGGCTAGTGCCCAGCGGCTGTTACAGCAGCGCGGGTTTAATGGTTTTAGTTATGCCGACATCGCTAACGAAGTGGGTATTCGCAAGGCCAGTTTGCATCATCATTTTCCAAGCAAGGCAGATCTGGGTGTATCACTCATTGAGCAGTACTCAACAAATCTAGACAATGCGCTCGCTACGATTAGTGGCTCGCCATCTCCTGCCAACGAAAAACTGGCTGCGTATATAAGCCTCTATCGCGGTTCGCTTGAGGCTGAACGCATGTGCCTGGGAGGCATGTTGGCAACCGAAGTACAAACATTGGACACCGTCATGTTGCCGGGCCTCAAACACTTTTTCACACGTAATTTGGAGTGGTTGACAGAGGTGATTACGGAAGGCGCATCACAACAACTGTTCACGTTAAGTGGCTCCGCCACCGATCATGCTCGCATCGTGCTGTCGAC
>JANOOU010000195.1:0-5362 GCA_031421475.1 Gammaproteobacteria bacterium
GTGGCAACGTGGGTGCTGCCGAGATCAGCAAGCTGGCGACAAAACTTGAACGTTTAGCAAATGACAAAAATAAAGACCTGTGCCCTGCGCTGGTCAATGCCATACAACTACAATTTCCCATCGCAAAAAAAGCCCTGCTCGCCTATCAAAAAGCCAGGAATACACAACCTAGCTGAAGGGCGCCTCTAAAAATAGTAATTTTTTTCGTGAGGGCAAGGAAGCACCGCGCGGAGAACCGCAGTGTATAAGTCATACATGAGGATTCGAGCACGGAGGTGACGCAGCCATCGCGGAAAAAGTGCATTTTTAGAGGTGCCCTAAATTGTATTAAAGCTGTAACTGGCTGTGATCCAGGCTTCAAATTCGCCCAGCCGTCTTGCATCACTGTGCAGCTCATTGGAAGATGCGTCTATCATCTGTTGAGCGCAGTGAACCACGAACGGCTATATGCCTGATGCGCAGATTGGCCAATATTCAATATTTAATATTCAATATTCAAAGAAGGATAACAATCATGACATTCAAAATCCTGCTGCCTGTAGACGGTTCCGAAAGCTCGGTGCATGCCGTGCGTCATGTTGCGAGCATGGCTGCGCTGGTCAAGGATTTGTACGTGCATCTGGTTAATGTTCAATCGTCGGGTGACGATTGGCGGGTTGGGCGCACCTTGCGACCGGAAGAGCTCGCCGAGATGGAACAGGAGTGGGGCGAGGCGGTGATGAATCCTGTTCGCGCCATACTTGAGACGGCAGGTATTCCTTGCACCGAGCACATGGTGCAAGGCGAGGTGCCTCAGACCATTGTCCGGCTTGCCAGCGAGCTGGGTTGCAGTCAGATTGTGATGGGCACACGCGGGCAATCCGCTCTGGCCGGTTTATTGATGGGTTCGGTGGCTACCAAGGTGCTGCACCTGGCGCAGGTCCCAGTCACGCTGGTTAAGTAAGCGACAAGAATTCGCAGAAAAAAATCGAGACATATCATGACTGCACGCTGGATCTGGGCCGTTATCGGCCTGCTTGCATCGCTTCCTGTACATGCAGCTGTCGAGCTGCCTGCTGTATATGGCATCCCGGTCGAATTTATTTTGTTTGCCGCCACCTTGCTGGGCGTTGCCCTGTTTCATCACTACACGCTGCAGGTGGCACTCAGCGGCCTCATCGTGATTTCGCTGTACAAAATCGGTTTTACCGGTTTTCACGAGGGCGCCGGCGTAATGGGGTGGTTTGCACACCTCCAGCATGAATGGGTGGTGCTGACCAACCTGCTCGGCTTGTTGCTCGGATTCGCGCTGCTTGCCCGCCATTTTGAGGATAGCGGTGTGCCGCATGTGCTGCCGCGCTTCCTGCCGGACGACTGGAAAGGCGCCTTCGTGCTGCTGGTGATGGTGTTCGTGATGTCCGCTTTCCTCGACAACATTGCTGCCGCATTGATTGGTGGCACGGTGGCGGCACATGTGTTCCGGCGTCGTGTGCATATTGGTTATCTGGCTGCGATTGTGGCAGCCTCCAATGCTGGTGGTTCAGGTAGCGTGGTAGGCGATACCACCACCACCATGATGTGGATCGACGGCGTGGCCCCAGCCGATGTCTTTCATGCCTATGCGGCGGCCATTCCAGCCCTGTTGCTGTTTGGCTACTTCGCTGCACGCCAGCAACATGCTTACCAGCCGATCCAGAAAGACGCCAGCACGGGAGCCAGGGTGGATTGGGCGCGGCTGGGCATCGTCGCCTGGATACTGGTCGCTGCCGTCGGCACCAACATCATCGTCAATACCCTGTTTCCTGAAATATCCGACGCCTTTCCCTTTCTCGGTGCCGCCGTCTGGGTGGCCATCCTGCTGGCGGCGCCGCTCAGAAAACCCGAGTGGAGCCTGTTGCCGGACGCCATCAAGGGCAGCGTTTTTCTGCTTTCACTGGTGGTTATCGCGTCGATGATGCCGGTGGAAAAGTTACCCGTTGCTTCCTGGGAAACCGCTTTCGGTCTGGGCTTCGTCTCGGCGGTATTCGACAACATTCCGCTCACCGCTCTGGCACTGGCGCAAGGTGGTTATGACTGGGGTGTGCTCGCCTACGCCGTGGGTTTCGGCGGCTCCATGATCTGGTTTGGATCGAGTGCCGGTGTTGCGTTGTCGAATTTGTTTCCGGAAGCCAAATCTGTTGGTGCCTGGCTCAAGGCTGGCTGGCATATTGCCGTGGCGTACGTGATCGGATTTTTTATCATGCTGATTACTGTTGGCTGGCATCCGCATGAGCCGCACAAGGATATGCCCGTGGCACCGACTCATGTTGGAGCAGTGCAGCCGCATTAATAAAACAGCAGAAGATCGACACAGAGTTGCAGAGACACGGAATTATAATAATTATTCCTCTGCGTCTCCGTTTCTCCGCGTCATATTTTTATTAGTTTCGCTGATACAACAAATCCCACACGCCATGTCCAAGTCTATGGCCGCGTTGTTCAAATTTAGTGAGCGGCCGTGTCTCCGGGCGCGGTACAAAAGTATTGTCTGTAGAAAGATTGTCAAACACCGGGCTGGCATTCAGGACTTTTAACATATACTCGGCGTATTTTTTCCAGTCGGTTGCCAGCTGAAACAAGCCGCCTGGTTTTAATTTTTGTGCCACCAGCAACGCAAAATCAGGTTGCACAATACGACGTTTTTGGTGGCGTGTTTTATGCCAGGGGTCGGGAAAGAACAAGTGCAAACGATCCAGACTGTGATCAGGAATCTGATGTTTTAATACATCAATCGCATCGTGACAAAAAACGCGGATATTTTGTATTTCATTTTGTTCAATGTATTGCAGTAAATGACCTATGCCAGGCCGGTGCACTTCTATACCCATAAAATTGGTTGCCGGATGTTGTTGTGCCATGTGCAATAAAGCATCGCCGTTGCCAAATCCAATTTCCAATACCGTTTCGGCGTCGCGATTAAACAACGTCTGTAAGTTAAGTAATTCGGGTGAGAATGGTACGCCATATATCGGCCAGGCGGTTTCGAGCGCGTTTTGTTGGCTCAGGGTTAACCGCCCCTGGCGGCGAACAAAACTGCGGACTGTACGCAGAGGTCTTTCGGTGGTCATAGCAAATTTGACGTGAAGCTAGCGTGTTTTTGTCTCAGAAAAATAATCCATCAATAGGTGAGGATGCTGAAGCAAAACGTTTGCGTGGCACGCGCCCGGCCAGGAAGGCTTCGCGCCCGGCTTCGACTGCTTTTTTCATCGCCGATGCCATCAGTATTGGATTTTTTGCACACGCTATGGCCGTGTTCATGAGTATGCCATCACACCCCAGCTCCATGGCAATGGCGGCATCGGACGCCGTGCCCACGCCCGCATCAACCAGTATCGGCACTTTTGCGTTTTCGATAATGGTGAGGAGGTTATAGGGATTGCGAATGCCTAAACCGGAGCCGATGGGCGCTGCAAGCGGCATCACGGCCACGCAGCCGATTTCTTCCAGGCGTTTGGCGATGATGGGATCATCGTTGGTATACACCATCACCTTAAAACCATCTTTCACCAGAATGCGCGCGGCTTCGAGGGTGGCGGTGACATCCGGGAACAGGGTTTTTTCGTCGCCCAGTACTTCCAGCTTTACCAGGTCGTGTCCATCAAGCAGTTCACGCGCTAATCGGCAGGTGCGCACGGCATCGTCAACGGTATAACAGCCCGCTGTATTGGGTAATAATGTGTACTGATTCGGCGGCAGCACATCGAGTAAATTCGGCTCGCCCGGTGTTTGGCCAATGTTGGTGCGGCGGATGGCGACGGTGATGATTTGTGCGCCACTGGCTTCGGTTGCCAGCCGGGTTTCGGTGGTGTCTTTATATTTGCCGGTGCCGGTGAGCAAGCGTGAGCTATAGGCTTTGCCAGCAATGATGAGGGGGTCGTTGTGTATCATGGGATAGGATATTCAGGTAGTTTATAGTGAGTAAATGCTTTGGCCTTAACCGCCGCCTATGGCCTGCACAATTTCTACACGGTCGCCGTTTTTTAATTCGGTTTGCAGATACTGACTGCGCGGAATGATTTCAAGATTGATCTCGACTGCCAGGCGTTTTTGCGCCAACCCCAGCTCGTGCAGGAGCTGGTTGAGCCCGGTGTTAGGTGGCAGGGGACGTGGCTCGCCGTTTAATATTATGTTCATTAGTTTGTATGCCAGTGTAGAGTGTGAATTGTACACGATTCAGTCGTAGGGCTGGCAGCCTATGCTTTTTTCAGGTGTGCATCGAGTAGATTCTTGTGCTATACACCTGCAAAAATAGTGAAATGATTCTGATAGCCACGTTAAAATTCTCATCTTTTCCGAAACATATTCTAGAGGCGTAACAGTCTTCGTGATTGAATATATTGTTCAAGGGGTTTGTATGGTTGTACCAAGATTTTCAGCGTTAATTTTTACTTTATCCAGTTTGTTACTATGTTCATTAGCCGCATCTGCGGGCAGTAACCCTTTTAAGAAAACCAAGGATTATCAGTTCGGTGACAATATAGCCTGGTACTTCAAGGATGGCGCCGCGATTAAATCCGGCAGCGAGCCGGATGGTGGCGATACCTTGTTTTATCACCTCAAAATCAATAAAAACCAGCTGCGTCTGCGGTTGAGTAAAAACGATCCCAGCGGCGAACTGGAAAATACCCGCGCATTTGATGATCTGGAAATTGTCGAGCTGTCAGTTGATGAGAAGCGTTTGGGGCGTTTTCAGTGGTGTCTGGATAACCAGGCCTTGCTTGCTCCAACGCTTAAACAAAATTCCCTTGTGGTAAATGGCACGTGTACAAACGCCGGTGGCGGAGACTTTATTGTTGTACTAGATGAAGAAAGTAAAGAGCGCTTGATGAAGTCACGAACCATAGAGTTTGTGGTGGTGCCCTATGGTCGCCCGGTACGTTTGATCTACACCTTGTCCGGATTTACCAAAGGCTATAGTGCCATCATTGCGCCTCCTCCCCCGCCTCCTCCACCACCTGTTGCGGTTGTAGCAGCACCCAAAGCGGAGCCCAAGCCCGTTACTAAAACCTGCTATGCCGAAGCGCCGAATGAGTTTCAGGCTGCGGTGCAATCAATCGCCTATATCTGCGATGATATGGCCAAAAAAGCCACGGCAGAAACAACTATTCAAACGCTGATCAGTGCTGAACGGAAGAAACGCAAAGAGGCCGAGGCGGAGCGTCAACGGGTGGAGGCCGAGCGTAAAAAAGGAGAGTCCCAGCTCAAGTCTGTAGAATCGGATTGGGATAAAAAACAGACTGAAAGGTGGGTAGATCGTTGCCAGAAGCATTGGGCAAAGGGTGTCAGCCCGTGTTACTGCGTGGCGTATCTTGATCATGCCCCGGTTGGAATCGTGAATACCTGC
>JANOOU010000196.1:0-7630 GCA_031421475.1 Gammaproteobacteria bacterium
CATCGCGCATGCTCCAGAGGGCGGAATAGCGTTAAGTGAATATCCAAACCTGAGAACATGGTTAAGCCGGATCGAACACGATTCTTCTTTTGTACCCATGCCGGCAAGTAAGGTTGGCTAAAGGCTGGCTGGCAAAAGCCAGACAAAAAAATGAATGCCCGTTCTCGGCAGTGATTTTATAACTTGTTTGCTGACGGGTTATCGGTCTGACTGTTACCCTGCGCGCGCAGTTTGTTATAAATAAATGCCACCAGCTCCGGTTCCAGCAATTCACTAACGCCGCGAAAAGATTCTGCAAGCTGCGCGCAACTTATCGCCGCGTTGGGTATCATGATCGGGCTCATTTTGATTCGCAGGTATACATCTTCGCCATCGTCAATGCGATCATGGCTAGAGCCGTGGTGTTCGTTCCAGCTGAACAGGTGCTCATTATCGGATTTGTTGTAACTGAACTGGAATGCCGTGATGTGCCCGGCGTTATTCAACCAGACAAAGAGGTCGTTGCCTGGGTCGCTGAACCACAGTTTTTTCAGGCTATCGGTCTGGCGGCAGGGGTGAGGTCTGAGCATGGTTAGCCGTCTGTTGATGATTTTTGAACTATAAAGCTACACATTAAAAAGAAGCAATATAAAACAGGCATTATATGGGGCCAAATTACAAAATGAATATGCAGGCATTGTGGGATACCGCCATGCTCGACGCGGGCAGTGCAAGCTGGGTGGAAAGTTTATATGAAACCTATCTGCATAATCCCAACGAAGTCGATGCGCAGTGGCGTGAGTACTTCGCAACGCTGCCACGTATCGATGGCGTCGTGGCGGATGTACCACACAGCGAAATTCAAAACTACTTCCGTCAGCTCACTGAACGCAGTGGTGGTTTGCACACCGGACCGGCCGTTAAGGCATCCGGCATCAATCTGGACCATGAACGCAAGCAGATAAAAGTACTGCAATATATTAATGCCCACCGTTTTCGCGGCCATCAGATAGCCTATCTTGACCCTCTGCAACGCCGCCCGCCTCCAGTGATTGAGGAGCTGGATTTGCAGTATCACGGCTTTAACGAAGCCGATATGGATACGCTGTTTAACACCGGGTCATTATTCGGCCCCAGCGAAGCCAGTCTGCGTGATATTCAGTCTATCGTGCGTCAAACCTATTGCGGCACTATTGGTGCCGAGTACATGCATATCACCGAAACGGAGGAGAAACGCTGGATTCAACAGCGACTGGAAAGTGTGCGTGGCCAGGCCAGCCTGAATACCGGGCAGAAATTGCATTTACTGAAACAGCTCATCGCCGCCGAAGGGCTGGAGCAATATCTGCACACAAAATATGTCGGCCAGAAACGCTTTTCGCTGGAAGGCGGTGAAACCCTGATTGCCATTCTGGATGAGCTGATACAGCGGGCCGGCAGTCACAATATGAAAGAAATGGTCATTGGCATGGCGCATCGCGGTCGCCTGAATGTGCTGGTGAACATCATGGGTAAAAAACCCGCCGATTTATTCATGGAATTTGAAGGCAAGAAAAAAATTAATGCGGATATGACAGGCGACGTTAAATATCACATGGGCTTTTCTTCGGATCTACAGGGCCCAAAAGGGCCGGTGCATCTGGCTCTGGCATTTAATCCTTCGCATCTTGAAATTGTGGGGCCCGTGGTTGAAGGCTCGGTGCGTGCGCGCCAGGATCGGCGTAATGACAGCAAAGGAGAAGCCGTATTGCCGGTCATCATTCATGGCGACGCGGCCTTTGCGGGACAAGGCGTGGTAATGGAATCGTTACAGATGTCGCAAACTCGCGGTTATTCAACCAAGGGTACTGTGCATATTATTATTAATAATCAAATTGGTTTTACCACCAGTAATCTACAGGACAACCGATCGGCGTATTACTGTACGGATGTGGCGAAGATGGTAAATGCACCGATTTTACATGTCTGTGGTGACGATCCAGAAGCTTGTTTGCTGGTGACACAAATTGCACTGGATTACCGCACAACATTTAATAAAGATGTCGTTATCGATATAGTTTGTTATAGACGCCATGGCCACAACGAAGCCGATGAACCCTCTGCTACACAACCGATGATGTACAAAAAAATTCGTGCGCTGCCGACGGTACGAAATGCCTATGCCGAGAAATTAATAACAGCGGGTATTTTATCAAAAGAAAATAACGAAAAATTATTTGAAGATTACCGCCAGGAACTGGACGCAGGTAACTGCGTGGTGACCCACCTGCTCGACAGCAGCAAAGTGGTTCACGAATTTCAGGTGAGCTGGGAAAAATTTGAAAAAACAAAGATCAGTGATAGCGCCATGACCGGCGTTGATGTGAATACCTTGCGTAATTTATCAACACGCCTGGAAGCCTTGCCGCAAAATTTTGAACAACATTCGCGTCTCGAAAAAATAATGGGTGATCGCCACAAAATGGCGGTGGGCGCTTTGCCTGTTGACTGGGGCTATGCTGAAACCATGGCCTATGCCACATTATTGAATGAAGGTTATGCGGTACGTTTATCGGGTCAGGATTCCGGACGCGGTACTTTTTTTCATCGGCACGCGGTGTGGCACAACCAGCTGGATGGAAATAGTTATGTACCCTTGCGGAATCTGAAACACGATCAGCCTAATTTTCTGGTGATTGATTCATTTTTATCTGAAGAAGCGGTGATGGCATTTGAATACGGATATGCCACAGCCGATCCCGATACCCTGGTATTATGGGAGGCGCAGTTTGGTGATTTTGCCAACGGTGCACAGGTTGTAATTGATCAGTTTATCAGTGCGGGTGAACAAAAATGGGGCCGCTTATGTCATCTGGTGCTGTTGTTGCCCCACGGCTTTGAAGGCCAGGGCGCCGAACATTCATCGGCACGTCCGGAACGATATTTGCAATTATGTGCGCAATTAAACATGCAGGTTTGTATGCCGAGTACACCGGCACAGATTTTTCATTTATTGCGTCGGCAAATGGTTCGTCCCTTGCGCAAACCTTTAATTGTAATGACACCTAAAAGTTTGCTGCGACATCGTTTGGCGGTAAATAGCCTGGATGATTTAACGCAAGGTGAATTTCAGCCGGTATTAGCCGAGATCGATGCGCTGGATAATAACAAGGTTAAGCGTGTAGTCATGTGTAGCGGCAAGGTGTACTACGATTTGCTGGAAAAACGCCGGGCTATTGAAAAAACAGATACGGTCATTATTCGCGTGGAAGAATTGTATCCATTCCCTGCGCTACAACTGAATCGTGAATTAAATAAATATAAAAAATGTGAAACCTTGATCTGGTGTCAGGAAGAACCGAAAAACCAGGGTGCCTGGGATTTTATGGAACCGAGGTTAACGGCCAAGCTGGAGTCCCATTGCCGTACAGAATACGTAGGGCGCCCACCGTCTGCGGCACCCGCTGTTGGTTCACCACTGGTACATGCGCTGCAACAAAAAAATCTGGTAGCAGCCGCGCTGGGAATTGAAATAAAACCTGAATAATAAACTGAACTTTATACCCAAATATCTGGAACACATGACATGACAACAGAAATAAAAGTGCCCACCCTGCCAGAATCCGTTGCCGATGCACTGGTTGCTGCCTGGCATAAAAAACCGGGGGATGCGGTCAAACGTGGTGAATCGCTGGTGGACATAGAAACCGACAAGGTGGTGCTGGAAGTGCCTGCACCCGCCGATGGTGTAATGGGTGAAATTGTGCAACAACAGGGCGCAACAGTGGTGTCTGGCCAGTTGCTGGCCAACATGCAAACCGGTGCCGCCGCTCCGGTTGCAACCGTCGCTGCACCATCCACCGTAGACAATAAATCGCAAACCAGTATTGCGGTGGCGCCCTCCGCCCAAAAACTAATGGATGAGCACCACCTGGCGGCGAATCAAATTAGTGGCAGTGGCCGCGGCGGCAGAATATTAAAAGAAGATGTCATTAATCATATTGAATCGAATACCACCACGGCAGTAAAAACCACTCAGCCAGCCGACAATATCATGTCAACATCCGTGGTCGGCACAGCCGCCAATCAAGCGACGGCAGCCAATGAAATAACGGCATTGGATCATGCAGGCCGCATTGAAAAACGCGTGCCCATGACGCGCTTGCGTGCACGTATAGCCGAGCGGCTGGTGGCGGCGCAACACACGGCCGCCATTCTTACTACATTTAATGAAGTCAATATGCAACCGGTGATGGAGTTGCGTAAAAAATATCAGGAAAAATTTGAAAAACAGAACGGCGTTCGGCTGGGTTTCATGTCATTTTTTGTTAAAGCTTGCATTGAAGCGCTCAAAAAATTTCCGGCGGTGAATGCATCCATTGATGGCAATGATATTGTCTATCACGGCTATTTTGATGTGGGTGTTGCCGTGTCTTCACCACGTGGACTGGTGGTGCCGATTTTGCGCAACGCCGATCAAATGAATCTGGCCGAAATTGAAAAAGCCATTAACACACTGGGTGAAAAAGCCAAATCGAATGCACTCGCCATTGAAGATATAACCGGTGGTACGTTTACCTTATCGAATGGCGGTGTGTTTGGTTCGTTGTTATCAACCCCTATTTTAAATCCACCCCAGAGTGGCATTCTGGGCATGCATAAAATTCAGGAGCGGCCGATTGTTGAAAACGGCGCCATTGTTGCGCGGCCCATGATGTATCTGGCGTTGTCTTATGATCATCGCATTATTGATGGTCGTGAAGCCGTGCAATTTCTGGTTACGATTAAAGACTGCCTGGAAGATCCGGCGCGCATGATTATTGGTGTTTGATATATAGATGGGTAGGGTGGGCACTGCCCACCGGTGAAATGGTGGGCGATGTCCATCCTACAACGCAGTAATTTATATGAGCGAGAAGTAACACATGACTGAACAATACAATGTAGTAATTGTGGGCGCAGGCCCGGCCGGTTATGTGGCGGCGATTCGTTGCGCACAACTGGGCTTAACCACGGCCTGTGTTGATAACTGGCTGGATGCAAACAATAAACCGGTATTGGGCGGCACGTGTTTGAATGTAGGCTGCATTCCCTCCAAATCGTTACTCGAATCGTCTGAGTTATATGCGCACTGTTTGCACGGTGTGAATGAGCACGGTATTACGTTGGGCCAAATCAGCCTGGATCTGAGCGCGATGCTGGCGCGTAAACAAAACGTGGTGACAGATTTAACCAAGGGTATTGAAGGGCTTTTTAAATCGAATAAAATCACCTGGATACAGGGCCGTGGCCGTTTACTGGTTAATAAAAAAATTGAAGTCACGGCACACGATAATAAAGTGAGTCATATTTCGGCTGATCACGTTATTATTGCAACCGGCTCTTCACCGATTGATATAGCGGCTGCAACTTGCGATGGCAATGCCATCGTTAATTCCACCGGTGCGCTGGAATTTACCCAAGTTCCAAAACGATTAGGCGTGATTGGCGCAGGTGTTATTGGCCTGGAACTGGGCAGCGTCTGGAAAAGACTGGGCGCAGACGTGGTGATCATTGAGGCGCAGGAAGAATTTCTGGCTATTGCCGATACACAAATAGCCAAAGAAGCACAACGTGCGTTTGTAAAACAGGGGCTGGATATTCGACTGGGCGCACGGCTCACTTCAAGTGAAATAAAAACCCAAAACAAGTCGCACCAGGTCACTGTGATTTACCAGGACAGCAAAGGCGAACACACCGAAACATTCGATAAATTAATTGTTGCCGTTGGCCGCCAGCCCAATTCACATCGCATCTTTGAAACAGCAACCCAGCTGGTGATGGATGAGCGTGGCTTTATTCATGTCAACGCGCATTGCGAAACATCGATACCGGGTGTGTATGCCATAGGTGATGTAGTACGCGGGCCGATGCTGGCGCATAAAGGTTCTGAAGAAGGTGTGATGGTGGCGGAATTAATTGCTGGCCACGCTGCAAAAGTAAATTATGATTGGGTGCCTGCGGTTATTTACACGCAGCCGGAAATTGCCTGGGCTGGCCGCACCGAACAACAACTCAAGGCAGCCGGTGAGCCTTATCGCGTTGGCAGCTTTCCGTTTGCAGCCAGTGGCCGTGCCCGCGCACTGGGTGACACCACCGGCCTGGTAAAAATTCTGGCGCATGATAAAACGGATCGCATTTTGGGTGTACATATTATTGGCCCGCAGGCGTCGGAATTAATTGCGCAAGCGGTGATAGCCATGGAAATGGGTGCCAGCAGTGAAGATATAGCACTCACCATGTTTGCGCACCCGACATTGGCAGAATCATTTCATGAAGCGGCGCTGGCGGTGCAGGGCCGGGCCATTCATATTGCGCAGAAACGCACTGCGAAATAGTCACGGCGGCCGACTGCATACAAAATTGATAAAGTTGTAGGAGCGGGCCATGCCCGCGAACAGGGGATAAACGAAAACATCAATGAGCGCTAATGCATGTAAAGATGGGGAAAATATTGTTTCATCTTCATCACGTTTATTTACGTTCATGGGTCTTTTGTCTGGTGAACCAGTCGCGGGCATGGCCCGATCCTACATTAATTAATAAACAGAATCTTGAATAAAGGTAAAACCTAATGAATCTCCACGAATATCAGGCCAAACATTTATTTGAAAAATTTGGCATGCCCGTACCTGACTACCGTGTGGTCAGCTCCGTAGGCGATGTGCAAGCCGCACTCAATTCACTGGGTGGTAAACGCTGGGTGGTAAAGGCGCAGGTGCATGCCGGCGGCCGTGGCAAGGCCGGTGGTGTGAAGGTAGTAAATTCGGTGGATGAAGCCTCGCATCTGGTGGGTAAATTGTTGGGCACGCGACTGGTTACATACCAGACACGCGCCGATGGCCAACCCATAAATCATATATTGCTGGAAGGAATTTGCGATATTGCGCGTGAGTTATATCTCGGTGCGGTTATCGACAGAGCCACGAGGCGTGTGGTTATCATGGCCTCGACCGAAGGTGGAGTAGACATTGAAAAAACCGCCGCCGAAACACCGGAAAAAATTCTGCGCACAACAGTGGACCCCATGCTGGGGCTCATGCCATACCAATGCCGCAATCTGGGTTTTGGTTTGGGATTGGCGGGTGATCAGATTAATCAATTTACAAAGTTACTCACCGGCCTGGCAAGACTATTTCAGGAACGTGATTTGGGACTGGTAGAAATTAATCCTCTGGTCGTCACTAAAGAAGGCAAATTAATTTGCCTGGATGGTAAAATTAATGTCGATGACAACGCTTTGTATCGCCAGCCGGAACTCATGGAAATGCGCGATGCCAGCCAGGAAGATGAACGTGAAAATCGCGCCAAGGAATGGGAATTAAATTACATCGCACTGGATGGCAATATCGGCTGCATGGTGAATGGTGCCGGTCTTGCTATGGCCACCATGGACATGATCAAACTGCATAACGGTGATCCCGCCAACTTTTTGGATGTGGGAGGTGGTGCAACCAAAGAACGTGTTGCTGAAGCCTTCAAAATTATTTTGTCTGATACAAAAGTTAAAACCGTACTGGTGAATATATTCGGTGGCATCGTGCGCTGTGATTTAATTGCCGAAGGTATCATTGGTGCAATCCAGGAGGTGGGTGTGAGCATACCCATCGTCGTTCGACTGGAAGGTAATAAT
>JANOOU010000197.1:0-6914 GCA_031421475.1 Gammaproteobacteria bacterium
GCTATCTGTATGTCGTCTTGGTGTTTGAGGAGGGCCTCATCCTGGGCTAGCTCGGTTTCTGATCCGGGAATATTTTGTGAGCGCGCCTGACGTAAATATTTCGATGCCTGTTTAAGATCGACCGTCAGGCCGGTACCACGGGCATACATTTGTCCAAGCAGCAGCATAATTTCGCCATCACCGGCGTCGCGTTGTAATTCTTGTAACCAGTGTGGGTCGGCACTGCGTTGGTTCTGCCGCATATCCAGATAGGTTAACCGGTGTGAGGCGGGCTTGTAGGCTTGTTCGGCAGCACGGCTATACCAGATTCGGGATGCCGGGATATCTTGTGTGACCCCCTCACCGGTCTCATAGATCATGGCTAGTTTATATTGCGCCGACGCATGGCCTTTTAGCGCCATGGTTTGCTGGAAATTTGCGATACTGGCAGCGGTGTCATCGGTAGCGTGTAACAGAGGCAGCCAAACAAAGCTCAGGGCAAAGCTCAGGACGAAGCAGAGCACAAGGTGTCGTTTATCATTTAAGTGCGGCATGGGCCACGGGTTCCTTATTCGTTGGTCAGTTAGTCGTCCTTACCAGTCTTTCACCAAAATCAGTATTCCCGATTCGTGTGTTTTTCTGGCATAAAGCATAGCTGAAGTGGCCAGTGTGACAATACCAGTTATCGGAATGCAACCAGGCTGTGTTTTGACAAAAAAATTTCAATGGTAACCGGTTATTATTGATTCGGACTTTAATTGGCCAGACACCTGTCAGGTGTTAACATTCACCCCAGCATTCAACTTGTACAGGATCTTATAAATGCCTAACAACAAAATCCAGATTCCCGCTGGCGGCAAAAAAATTATTTCCAATGCCGATAACTCCATCACTGTGCCCGAAAACCCGATCATCCCTTTTATAGAAGGCGATGGAATTGGTGTGGACATTACACCTGTGATGAAGAAAGTAGTGGATGCTGCGGTGAACAAGGCCTACAGCGGCAAGCGTAAAATAGCCTGGATGGAAGTCTATGCCGGCGAGAAATCGACGAAAGTGTACGGTGATAACGTCTGGCTGCCGGATGAGACCCTGGCCGCTATAAAAGACTACGTGGTATCGATTAAGGGTCCGCTGACCACGCCGGTAGGCGGTGGTATGCGTTCATTGAATGTGACCATGAGACAGGAGCTGGATTTGTATGTGTGCTTGCGTCCGGTACGTTATTTTGACGGAACGCCAAGTCCGTTAAAAGAGCCTGAAAAAACCAACATGGTAATTTTTCGCGAAAACTCTGAAGATATTTACGCCGGTATTGAATGGGCAGCCGGCACGCCGGAAGTGAAAAAAGTAATTGAATTCCTGATCAAGGAAATGGGCGTGAAAAAAATCCGTTTCCCGCAAACATCGGGCATTGGTATTAAACCCGTGTCATCAGAAGGCACTCAACGCCTGGTACGCAAGGCGATTCAATATGCTATCGATAACAACCGCAGTTCCATAACACTGGTGCATAAGGGCAATATCATGAAGTTCACCGAGGGTGGCTTCAAACAATGGGGTTATGATCTGGCTAAAACTGAATTCGGTGCCACTGAAATGGATGGCGGCCCATGGTGTAAATTTAAAAATCCAAAAACCGGTAAAGAAATAGTTATTAAAGATGTGATCGCCGATGCGTTCCTGCAGCAAATTTTGTTACGACCGGAAGATTACAGCGTTATTGCTACATTGAACTTGAATGGCGATTACATATCTGATGCACTGGCAGCACAAGTGGGTGGTATTGGTATAGCGCCTGGTGCAAATTTGTCTGACACTGTAGCCATGTTCGAAGCAACCCATGGCACCGCACCCAAATATGCTGGCCAGAATAAAGTAAACCCGGGTTCCATTATTCTTTCAGCTGAAATGATGCTGCGTCATATGGGCTGGGTTGAAGCGGCTGATTTAATAATTGACGGTTTGTCGGGCGCCATTAACGCCAAAACCGTTACCTATGATTTGGCGCGTTTGATGGATAAGCCCAAAGAAGTCAGTTGCTCCGGTTTTGGCGATGCCATCATCGCCAATATGTGATGCATAGTGTGATCGACCTGGGTAAAGCAAAGGCAGAAAATGCAACAACCATGTTCTACACTAGAGACTAAGGCATGAGTGACCGCCAATTAGACTGGGATCGCGAGGGGGGCCTGGCTGTTGAACAGGCCAAGCCCAAGCTTAAACAACCACGCAAGTTCAAGGTGATCTTGCTGAATGATGACTACACACCCATGGAATTTGTGGTGCAAATTCTGGCTCGCTTTTTTGGCATGAATCCAGAGTTGGCGACCAAGGTTATGTTAACTGTACACACTAATGGCAAGGCAGTTTGTGGGGAATTCAGCTATGAAATTGCTGAAACCAAAGTGGAACAGGTTAATGATTACGCCAGAAAGCATCAACATCCCTTGTTGTGTTTGATGGAAGAAGCATGAATAGTACTATTAGTTTTTTGTTCAACCATTACGCGAGGCAATGCCATGTTAAGTAAGGAGCTTGAAGCATCATTAAACGTTGCGTTTAGTGTTGCCCGGAATAAGCGGCATGAGTACATCACGGTTGAGCATTTGTTGCTGGCCTTGCTGGATAATTCCAGCGCCAATACGGTGTTGAAGGCCTGCGGTACTGATTTACAACGTCTTAAAAACGAATTATCAGAATTTCTCGAAGAAAACACACCCGTTTTTAGTGAAAATATCAATGCTGAAGTGCAGCCCACACTGGGTTTTCAACGGGTATTGCAACGCGCTGTTTTTCATGTGCAATCTTCCGGTAAAAAAGAAGTTACCGGTGCCAATGTACTGGTAGCTATCTACGGCGAGCAGGAATCACAGGCGGTTTATTTATTGCATCAACAAGACATCAGCCGTCTTGATATTGTTAATTTTGTTTCACATGGCATATCAAAAGTGCCAGATGAAAACGGCGAAAGCCATGAAGCTGAACATAGTGAAGAAGCGCCGGCGGAAAACGTCGAAAAACAACCACTTGAACATTTCGCTACCAACCTGAATATGCGCGCGTTACAAAATAAAATCGATCCTTTAATCGGACGCGATAAGGAAATTGAACGTACTGTACAGATTTTGTGTCGTCGCCGTAAAAATAATCCCTTGCTGGTAGGCGAAGCGGGCGTGGGTAAAACCGCTATTGCTGAAGGCCTGGCCAAAAAAATTGTCGACGGCGAAGTGCCGGATATTTTATCGGGTTGCACCATCTATTCACTTGATTTGGGTGCGTTGGTGGCGGGCACTAAATATCGCGGCGATTTTGAGAAACGCCTGAAAGGTGTTTTGCGTCAATTGCAAAAAGACCCTGGCGCCATTTTGTTCATTGATGAAATTCATACCCTGATTGGTGCAGGCTCTGCATCGGGTGGTGTTATGGATGCATCCAATCTGATTAAACCATTACTGGCTTCCGGTGAAATCAAATGTATTGGTTCAACAACCTATCAGGAATTCCGCGGTATTTTTGAAAAAGATCGTGCTTTAACCCGGCGGTTCCAGAAAATCGATGTAGAAGAACCAAGCGTGCCCGATACCGTTGAAATTCTTAAAGGCCTGAAGCGCTATTTCGAAGAACATCATAATGTGAAATACAGCAATAACGCACTGAAAGCAGCGGCGGAATTGTCCGAACGTTACATTACAGATCGTTTCCTGCCGGACAAGGCCATTGATGTGATTGATGAGGCCGGTGCGAATCATCGCATGAACAACTCAGCAGGCAAACAGAAAGTGATTAATGTTCACGATATTGAAAATATTGTGGCAAAAATTGCGCGCATTCCACCGAAGACGGTTTCTTCTTCTGATTCCGAAGTGCTGAGAAATCTGGATCGTGATCTAAAGCTGGTGGTGTTTGGTCAGGATGAAGCCATCAATACAATGGCAGATGCCATCAAGATGGCGCGTTCCGGTTTGGGTAGTCCAGAAAAACCAATAGGCTCATTTTTGTTTGCCGGGCCAACCGGTGTGGGTAAAACGGAAGTGACCAAGCAACTCGCCAAAGTGATGGGTATTGAGTTGATTCGTTTTGACATGTCGGAATATATGGAGCGGCACACGGTTTCGCGTTTGATTGGCGCGCCGCCCGGTTATGTGGGTTTTGATCAGGGAGGTTTGTTAACCGAGGCCATTAACAAACATCCACACGCGGTGTTGTTACTGGATGAAATTGAAAAAGCACATCCCGATGTGTTCAATTTGTTGCTGCAAGTTATGGATCACGGCGCCCTAACTGACACCAATGGTCGCAAGAGCGATTTTCGCAGTGTCATTATTGTGATGACGACGAATGCCGGCGCGCAATTAATAGGCAGGCGTTCACTGGGCTTTACCGAACAGGATCACGAAACCGATGGTATGGAAGAAATTAAACGCCTGTTCTCACCGGAGTTTCGTAATCGTCTGGATGGCATTATTCAGTTCAAGTCACTCGATGAGCGTACCATCACCAATGTCGTCGATAAATTTCTTATCGAGCTCGAACACCAGCTGGAACAAAAACGCGTTTCCATGCTGGTGGATGACAAGGCACGTCGCTGGCTGGCGAAAAAAGGTTACGATCCAAAAATGGGTGCACGGCCTATGGCCCGTGTTATTCAGGATCACATCAAACGTGCGTTGGCGAACGAGCTGTTGTTTGGTCGCTTGATGAAAGGTGGCGAAGTCAAGGTGACCCTGAACGACAAGGAAGACGATTTGGCGATAGAAATTCTGGATCGCGAAAAAGTAGCCGGTTAAACATTTATTACTACCCTTTACGAGGCAACAAAAAGGCCGCATTGATTGCGGCCTTTTTGTTGCATCACAGAATACGGGGTGTTATTTGGCGCGGTAAGTAATGCGGCCTTTTTCCAGATCGTAGGGCGTTAATTCAACAGTCACCTTGTCGCCTGTCATGATACGAATATAGTGTTTACGCATTTTGCCGGATATATGGGCCGTAACGACATGGCCGTTTTCGAGCTGTACTCTAAACATGGTATTAGGCAATGTGTCGATCACAGTGCCATCCATCTGTAATGAATCTTCTTTCGACATTAACTGTCTCGATAGTGATGAGTTGGGGAGCAATTATCAATAAATTACCGCGTTACGCAAGTTATGAATGATTATTCTGTATCGGCTGGCGCTGGTAGGAGCAGCACGGGGTCGATCAATGTCTGGTTGAGAATGACACCCAAATGCAGGTGTGGCCCGGTGACACGGCCGGTTTGGCCGACCTGGCCTATGATCTGGCCACGTTCAATTTTGTCACCGGTTTTGACTTGAATCTGGTGCAGATGGGCATAAAGGCTGATTAAACCCTGGCCATGATTGATGTATACCATATTGCCGCTGAAGAAAAAGTCACCGCTTTCGATGACGGTACCTGCCTCAACGGCCTGGATGGACGTGCCTTCGGTTGCCGCCAGATCAAGTCCGGAATGGGGTTTCCGGGCTTGGTTGTTAAAAAACCGGCGCAATCCAAAAATACTGCTAACGGGGCCGGTGACGGGTTGGATGAAGTGATAGTTTACCGGCGTATCCGTCCAGGTGGTGCGTGCCCGGTCCATACGAATTTGCTCGGCCTGAATACGTATCATGTCTTCTGCATTGGGTTCTACCTTGCGTTGATCTTTTACCGTCAGGCGTTGAGTCGAGTAAGACTTGTTGTGAATGATAAAATCCAATTTTGTGGTTTTGCCTTGTTTATCGGTTAAGTCGAGCTGATGTTTGCCGACTTTATCGTTTAACGACAAACCCACCAGAGCATAACGTTGGTGGTTTTCTTCGACTATGGCTACACGATGATCTTGATAGGTGGCTGATAAAATATCCGCCGAGGGCAAGCTTGCTACCAGTAAACCGCCGGGCACGGAATTATTTTGTGGCAGTGCCAGGGCGAGTGTGGGGTACACGAGCAGGGTGATCAGAGCGAGCTGAAGGCGAAAGGCGGTCACGAAAAATTGTGTGTTTAATTAGTAGCGAAGAGTGATGGGTATAATAGCCGACTATTTCAAATGCTCTCAATTTTTCATAACAATAATGACTTGCCATGATTAAACCTGTGAAATCCATTACACCCATAGCAAAGCGCATGGCGGATATTCAGCCGTTTCATGTTATGGATGTGCTGGCGCGCGCCCGGCAAATGGAAGCGGCCGGGCGATCTATTGTGCATCTGGAAATTGGTGAGCCGGATTTTGCGACAGCACAACCCATTATCGATGCTGGCCAGTTGGCATTGCAGCGTAAACAGACACACTACACGCCGGCACTGGGTTTGCCCGAATTACGCCAGGCCATAGCCGAATACTATCGCACCCGGTTTAATGTGGTTGTTCCCTGGCAGCGCATTGTCATTACACCCGGTGCCTCGGGTGCCTTACAACTCGCGCTGGGTGTGTTAATCGATCCTGGTCAGCAAGTATTAATGGCCGATCCAGGTTATCCCTGCAATCGTCACTTGGTGCGTTTGTTTGAGGGCTTGGCATTAAGCGTGGCAGTTGATAGTGCTACGGGCTATCAGTTGACGGCATCGCATATAACGCAATACTGGAATGAAAATACCGTCGCAGCCATGCTGGCCAGCCCATCCAATCCAACCGGTACGCTGGTCGATAAAACCGAAATGCGTGCTATTGTCGAGCAGGTTAAACAACGCAAGGGTCGTTTGCTGGTAGACGAAATTTATCAAGGACTGGTTTACGACAGCGAAGATTACACAACCCTTGAAATCACTGATCAGGCTTTTGTCATTAACAGTTTCTCCAAATATTTTGGCATGACCGGCTGGCGTTTGGGTTGGCTGGTGGTACCCGATGGTTATGTCGACGTGGTGGATCGGCTGGCGCAGAATATTTTTCTGGCCGCACCCACGCTTTCGCAATACGCCGCATTGGC
>JANOOU010000198.1:0-7810 GCA_031421475.1 Gammaproteobacteria bacterium
AGCATGCCCATTTGTTGGAGGATGACGTCAGCGCCGCGCGCGAGTAATTGTTCGGCTAATGTTGTACCGAGTTGGGTGGCGTTACTCGCCGCACCACGAATTTCACCGCGTATGACCTGGGTTCCATCCGGTCGGCCAACCAGTCCACGTAACCAGATCTGATCACCATATAATTCTGCATAACCGGCAATCGGTACCTGGCAGCCACCGCTTAATCGATGATTCATCGCACGTTCAGCTTTGAGCCGGGTGTGCGTGGCGGTGTGATTGAGAGGCGCCAGTAAATTAAGAATGTGCGAATCGTTTTCTCTGCATTCTATTCCTACCGCACCCTGCCCTATGGCGGGCAGGCTTTGTTCCGGTGTTAGCCGTGAACGAATGCGATCAGCAAAACCGAGGCGCACCAGGCCTGCGGTGGCCAGAATAATGGCGTCGTATTCTCCTTTGTCGAGTTTTTGTAAACGGCTGTTAACGTTGCCGCGCAAGTCGAGCATCCGTGCCTGTGGCATGGCTGCTTTGATTTGTAACTGGCGGCGCAAGCTGGAGGTGCCAATGCGCGCATCGGGCGGTAAATCGGAGAGCGTCGCAAAGTGATTGGATACCAAGGCGTCACGTGGGTCTTCACGTTCCATAATGATGGGTAAAAACAAACCAGCCGGGAATTCCATGGGCACATCTTTCATGGAGTGTACGGCAATATCCGCCACACCATCGAGCAAACCCTGCTCCAGTTCCTTTACAAACAAACCTTTACCGCCGACCTTGGCCAGGGGCGCATCCAGAATTTTGTCACCCTGGGTGGACATTTTTACATATTCAATTTGAATGCCGGGGTGATGCGCGATGAGTTGGCGGGCAACTTCTTCAGCCTGCCAGAGTGCTAGCGGACTTTTACGGGTGGCAATACGAATACGTTTGGACATGCGGCTATCACTGAAAGAATTCAGCACATTTTACATGTAGGACACCTTTAAAAATGCACTTTTTCCGCGATGGCTGCGTCACCGATTTTTGCTCTTGCAAAATCGGCATACAATACATCCTGACTATAAGCTCCGCGCGGTGCTTCCTGGCCCTCACGAAAAAATGACTATTTTTAGAGGCGCCCTGAAATGAAACGCTGCTTCAGCGGTAGGTTGCCAGGGTTTTAATTTTTTTACGTACCTGCGGCAAGTGACGGCGGGAAATTTCAAGTGGTTTAATGCTGGAGTCCTTGAAATTAACAACGCAGTGTCCAACCTGGCTTTTTCCCAGCCCCATAACATGGCGATCAGCAACCAGGGCATTGCGATGGATGCGGGTAAATAAATGCTGGAACTCTTCTTCCAGCGCTTTTAAAGGCTCTTCCAGCAGGTACTCATGATTCGGTGTTTTGAGGGTGACATATTTATGGTCGGCCAGGAAATAAAGCACATCTTCCACCGGCACCAGCTCAAGTGTGCCGCGAATTTTTACGCAGATGTGGCTGCGTATAGCACTGTCTTCGTTTTGTTTAAGTTCGATAAGCTGAGGGCGAGTCAGGCGCTTGGCGGATAGCAGAGCCTGCTCCAGCCGTTCCTGTTTAATCGGTTTGAGCAGGTAATCCACGGCATGGGTTTCGAAGGCCTTGAGGGCATGATCACTGAATGCCGTGGTGAAAATAATGGCCGGTGGTTTGGACATCTGGTTAAGGTGCTGCGCCGCTTCCAGCCCATCCATGCCAGGCATACGAATATCGAGCAAGATAATGTCAGGTTTAAGCGTTTGGGCACGCAACAGTGCTTCGCTGCCGTTTGCCGCTTCTCCACACACGGTGAAACCATTCAGGTTTTTTAAGATACCGACCAGACGTTGTCTGGCCAGTGGCTCATCATCGACAATTAATATATTCATGGTGGGTTAGGTGCTAAAGGAAGTTTGATCGAAACCTGATAGTGGTCAGCCCGTTGCTGATACTCAAAACTGGCCTGATTTCCATACAAAAGGATGAGGCGTTGGCGGATATTGTCCTGTGCCATGTGGTTGCTCTTATGTGCTTTCATGCGGCCTAAGCCATTCGTCGGATTGATTACAACCAAGCATAGCCGATTGTTTTCGATCTGCGCAGAGATATGAATCACACCCCCCTCTGGCAGCGGTTCTACGCCATGGTAAATGGCATTTTCTACCAGGGGTTGCAAACACAGGGCCGGTATATCCATGTCCAGTGGCAAGTCATCGGCTTGTTGCCAGTCAATTTTAAGGCGATCGCCCAGGCGCAGTTTTTCGATATCGAGATAGCTGCGGATTAAGGTGATTTCTGCGGCCAGGCTGTGCGCGGTTTCTTCCTGCAAGCTGGCGCGAAACAGTTCGGATAAGTTTTCTACGGCGCGTTCGGCCTTGTTGGCATCAATGCTGATCAGGCTGGCAATGGTATTCATACTATTAAATAGAAAGTGTGGCCGGATGCGGGCCTTAAGAGCCTGAATTTGCGCATGACTCTGAGCACGAACTTGCAGTTGCCACTGATATTGAATATAGAAATATCGCAGTACCACGGCATAGATTACAGCGCTAATAGCCAGGTTGCGCAAGAAAAAAAATTGTAACCAATCGCTGCTGGTAAAGCTGTAAAACCCAACGTAACGTCCAACGTAAATCACCGTGAAACTTAATAACAGCGTGGTCATTATCATCATGGCAAATACCAGTAATGAACTGCGCACAACCGGAAGTCGGTTAAGGTGTTTGCGCCAAACACACAACAGCGCAGCATTGAGCAGGGCCAGCCATTGAGCAAACATTGAAATCATGGCCAGCTGTTCCCAAAAAACATTGCCATCAGCAGGTACGAGTGCCAATACCACGGCGAGCAATTCAACCAATATCACCAGCATGAAAACATTGCCCACGGTACAAAAATTGGGCAGAAAACCAGGTTGTTTTGAGAGATCGATTTTTTCCATCGCCAGAGTGTAGCCTGCCTTGCCGCTGTTATACTCAACAATATTTTGAGCGGAGCCAGTATGCGTAACGATTCTAAATCCAAATCAAAGCTGTGGGGTGGGCGCTTTGCAGAGGCCACCGATGCCTTTGTGCAGGCATTTACCGCCTCGGTGGAATTTGATCAGCGTTTGTATCGCCAGGATATAGAGGGCTCACAAGCTCACGCTAAAATGCTGTGCAAGGTTGGTGTGCTCAGCACAGCTGACCGCGATGCCATTTTGCGTGGATTGGATCAGGTGTTACAGGAAATCGAATCGGGGGTATTTACCTGGTCGATCGAGCGCGAAGATGTGCACATGAATATCGAGGCGCGGCTAACAGAAATTATTGGCGATGCCGGCAAACGATTGCATACCGGGCGTTCGCGTAACGATCAGGTTGCTACCGATATACGTTTGTATTTGCGTGAGCACATCACGCGGGTGCTAAGTGAACTAAGACGTTTGCAAAACGGCTTGCTGGATCTGGCAGAAAAAGAAGCTGAAACCATCATGCCTGGTTTTACCCATCTACAAGTCGCGCAGCCGATTACATTTGGCCATCATTTAATGGCCTGGTTTGAAATGTTACAGCGGGATGCCGGGCGTTTAAATGATTGCCGGGCGCGTTTGAATGTTTTACCACTGGGTTCTGCGGCCCTGGCCGGCACCAGCTACCCCATAGATCGACAATACACAGCGCAGCTACTCGGCTTTGATGATGTGTGCAGAAACTCGTTGGATGCCGTCAGTGATCGCGATTTTGCCATTGAGTTTTGTGCCGCTGCCGCCCTGATCATGACGCATTTATCGCGTTTCTCAGAAGAACTGATTTTGTGGTCATCTGCGCAATTTAATTTTATAAATTTACCGGATCGTTTTTGCACCGGCTCATCCATCATGCCGCAGAAAAAAAATCCCGATGTACCCGAATTAGTGCGCGGTAAAACCGGGCGCGTGAATGGCCATTTAGTGAGCCTGTTAACCTTAATGAAATCACAACCCCTGGCATACAATAAAGATAATCAGGAAGATAAAGAACCCTTGTTTGATACGCTCGATACCTTGTTCGGTTCATTGCGTGCCTATGCAGACATGGTGCCGGCTATTCAGGCAAAAAAAGACAATATGTATCGCGCCGCCAAACAAGGATTTGCGACCGCTACCGATTTGGCGGATTATCTGGTACGGCGTGGCCTGGCGTTTCGTGATGCCCATGAAGTGGTTGGCAAGGCAGTAGCGTTCGGCGTGCTGCAAAATCGTGATTTGTCCGAAATGACACTGCAAGAACTCAAGCAGTTTTCAGTAAAAATTGAGCAGGATGTATTTAAGGTATTAACCCTGGAAGGTTCTGTGGCGGCGCGTAACCATATGGGTGGCACTGCACCGGCTCAAGTTAAACTGGCGATAGCCGATGCGAGAAAGCGCATGTCCTGATTGCTTGAAATCCACTACACTGTGCCAATATTCTTTAGAGGAGTACTTTATGTTCACTATGCGTCAAATCGTTCGACCAGTAGCGTTAATTGTAACAACAGCGGTTTTATCAATGAGCCTGTACATTCCTGCAGTCCAAGCTTCCATGGTGACCACCGACCAGGTAATGGGAGTCGCTGAAGCCACGGCTGCGCGCACACTGCTTGAGATGACCATCATGCGCGTTGATGTACAACAGGCGTTATTGGCACAGGGTGTGAATCCACAGGATATACAGGCGCGTGTTGCTGCATTAAGCGACAGCGAAGCCGCACAAATGGCAAGTCAGTTAGATGAATTACCCGCAGGTGGTGATGGCCTTGGATTAATTGTGATGGTGTTTCTGATTTTGGTAGTCATGGATATTGCCTGTCTGACGAATATTTTCCCGTTTACAGTTAAACACTGTCGATAGTGATTATAAAAATAGTTGTGCAAAAAACCGCTTGCTTGATAGTGAGCGGTTTTTTTATGGGCACTGTTTTTTTAGCGGGCTGCGCGTCGTTGCAAACCGAGAGTTTGCTGAGGAGTGAAAATAAATACCCGCAGAAAGTAGAATTAAGCAGCGTACCTTTTTTTGCCCAGGAACAATACCAGTGTGGCCCAGCTGCACTGGCCATGATGTTGCAGGCAGAAACAAAACCCGTTACGCCTGAAGAGCTGGTGCCGAAGATATTTTTACCCAATCGCAAAGGCAGTTTACAAATTGAAATACTGGCAGTGGCTCGTCAATATGATGTGATTCCCTATGTACTCAATAAAAACATGGCCGATTTGTTTACTGAAGTGCAAGCCAATCATCCGGTAATCGTGCTGCAAAATCTGGGTTTGAGCTGGCTGCCTAAATGGCACTACGCCGTGGTTGTAGGTTTTGATTTTACGACCTCGGAAATGATATTACGATCTGGCCGCGAAGCGCGCCATGTCGTACCGATGAAAGTATTTGAGCGAACTTGGGCGCGATCAGATTACTGGGCAGTTGTCATGCTGGCACCGGATACCTTGCCAGCAACGGCCGACGTGAATCGCTATATAGAGGCTGTGGCAGCAGTAGAACGGATGAAGAAATATCACAGTAGTGCAATCGGCTACAAAACCGCATTAAAACAATGGCCGGATAATCGGGTGGCATTAATGGGCCTGGGCAATAGCTATGCTGCGCAGCAAGACTACCTCAGTGCGGCCGCTGTTTTTAGAATGACAACAGTAAAATACCCACAAGCAGCCGATGCATTTAATAATCTTGCTGACACAATGGTAAATTTACAGCGTTATGAAGAGGCGATGGCTGCAATAACAATTGCCTTAGAACTAGGCGGTGAGCACAAGGCGATATATTTGCAGACACTACAGACAATAGAAAACAAGATTAGTAGCAGATAATGGGTGATGATCAAGCGTGTATCGCGCCAGAATGGAACGGCTAAAGTGATTTTTTTAATTCTGTTTCCAGCAAGGCATATTCTTTTTTGAGTTGAGTCAATAACGGCAGTACGCCATCTATCGATCCCGATTTGCCAATTTTTTCAATTTCATACGCAACCGCCGCCAGCGTTAGTGCACCGATACTGCCACTGCCACCCTTAAGCTGGTGTGCACCGTGAAAAACGGATTCAGGGACACGATGCGTCAGGCCGGATTCAATTTGCGTGATTAATAGCGGCGAGTTGTCGAGGTAAGTCAGGATGAAATCACGCAGAGCATCACCCATGAGCTCGCGCATTTCACCAAAGATATCGGGATCAAGAACAGAATCGGTCATGAATTAAAGTTCTATCGTAGAGTTAATTGGCCGCGCCGCTTTTGCGTGATCCAAGCAGGGTAAGGGCCTGCGAATTGAATGATTTGTTGGTATTGGTATTAAACAGTAGATTCAACTATGTATTCCGAAAGTAATGCAGCCAGCTTGTTGTTAAGTTCCTCGGTTGTTGTTGCCATGATGCTACCCGCTAACTCCGATTCATGGATGGTTCCGATTCTTACCTCAAATTCTTGATTGTCGAATGAGTCAACGAATACGGCTACACCAGAATTCTTATCAATAAAAGATGCGTAGTTATCAGTGATTGACATATCAAATTTCATACATTCTCCTGGATGGGAGCATATTCAGGCTAACCCAGAGCTAACCGGCGCGCCATCTTTGCGTGTCCGGTTGAGCGCCGGGCTAGAGGTTTCTATCAAGTTCTTTGTATCGAGAATAGGATTCCACCATAGGTTGGAAAATGCTATTGTTGCCATAGTGACTGGTTATAACTATTTCGACAACTTCCCCTGCTATTTCAAATGCCCACCTGAATAATCGGTGAGATTGTAGCTGCGCTATAAAAACATAATCCGATTCTTTCCCGGTACTCTGAAGTATTCCTTCGTGCCTCAACGGCCCTAGATATGTGGGGGTGTTATGCTTTGCACCACTTGGCAAATGAGCGGGATGAATAATTTCGTTCCTAACTTCAACCAGAAGTTCTAATTTTTTCTTTAGCCCATCGGATATTCGATCCTGATATTGATCGAGTAAAAATCGAATATCATTTGCACTCTCTGCCAGTTTTTTCATTTTCTCGGGGCCACCGGCATTTTTTGCGGAAGGCAGCAGCGGGGTGTTCATTTCAATTAAAACACAACGCAAGGCACTAAAAAGAACGGGTATCCCAGCGAGCGTATATATCGAGCAATTTCCGTCCGTTTGTTTTGCGTAATTTATCGATTGCTCGTAGAGCAGATTCGCCAAACGAACAAAATCCTGCGATGAACTTGCCCAAGTCCCAGATTTTGGATCGATCAATCTTGATTTTCGATCATTTCGCCCTTCTTTCATTGCGAGGATTTCCCACTGGTAAAAACCTCTAACGCGCCATATCACCCACTAACATGGCCTCGGGAACACGGCGGCGTATGGCGGCAACCAGTTCCTGGCGGATAGAGGGCTGAAATTTGTGGGAGATCCACAGGCAGTTAATCTTAAGGTTAATGTCTGCAAAGACGACAACATGGCTGTACTGAATAAGTACCAGATGAATTTCTTTCAGAGTGCGCTCAATGTATTTCTGGGGTTTTTTTTTCAGCTTGGGAATGACCATCATAAAATCGACCAGCGATGTGCCGTCGGTGTCACGTGTCGGCGCCAGTTTCCAAAGCGGTTGTGAAGGCGTCAGGCCATTGCTAAAGCCGATTTCTTGATCAGACATCACCAGCCTCCCCGCTTTAAATAAATTAAATTAACCTGAGTCCTGATAGTAGCCGAAGAACGGTAGCAAGGCACAGGCTTAGTTTTCGATTACAGACGAGCGACAATCCATTGTCGTATGTCTTTAATTTCGTCCATGCACACACTGTGAGCCATGGGGTAGTCATGCCAGTCTACCTGGTAACCCTGTTGCTGCAACCAG
>JANOOU010000199.1:0-2680 GCA_031421475.1 Gammaproteobacteria bacterium
TATGGGAGCGGCGTGCTTGTGCCGAAAGCCTATAAATTCGGGCCCTGAATAACGAGATAGACGGTAAGCACCACCCCCATCACGGCAACGGCCAGATTAATAAGTACACCTAAATTTACTCGATAACCGATTGGGATTTCCTCAGGCTTAAGCGTGCAAAGAACCGTGCGGTACTGAACAATTGCAATGACAGAGGCAACTGCGCCTAATAATATAAACGCAAGTCCAATCCAGAATGAAAAACTTCGTTGCAGCGGTTCTACTTTTTCAGGCGAGAGCATATGAACAAATAGCCCAAAGCGTTCAATCATAAAACCGAATGCCATTAATGTCAGGCTGGTGCGATTCCAGGCTAGTAACGTACGCTCAGCTGCGAATAACACGCGGGGGTCATTCAGGTGGGACATGTGGTTTCCTACCATTGATAGGGATTCCGTCGCCTAACAACGGCAGACAAATCACGGTTTTCTTCCATTCGTTAAAAACACATACAAATGAATAGACATCCATGGCGTATCGCCCGCCCTGATTCACACCTCATCAATATCTCTAGTTCTCAAATGCAGTCCGATAATATTTGTTGAAAGTGGCATCATTCATCGGCACGTCCTTCCCTTCACCATTTTTCATCATGAGGTATTTTCTGGCACCCGGCGTCATCTGGAAATTCCCATATTTACTGCCTGGAAATGCTTCCATCGATATGGCCTCGCCTGCCTCGTAGGTAGTTATGACAGTAAATTTTCTCACTCTCTCATCAATAATGGCTGTATCTACCGCGTTGGGACTCCTATGATAACGTCTACTGAAGAAAGAGTGCCCATCAGCTTGAATCGAAGAGCGAAGGTCGTATATATACACGCCCTTAAAAGGAAAACTGTCTTTGTTCACTTTGGCTGTTCTGGTGTCCAGGTCAAAAAACAAGACATCATCTTTTTTCATGTCATCATAGCGCGCAGGGCTTGATCGCCGGTAATCCCTGAATTCAGTAACACCCTTTAGTGCCAGTGTTCGAAAATCACGGGATATTTGTTGTTTACCACCGTCTACTTCGTTTATCTTTGCTGACAGTTCGCATTCATAGGTTTCGCCATTCAGCACCACTACGTTCCGTGGCGAAATAAAATACAAGCTGCCCATGACATTTTTCATGGTTTTAAGATGGTAATTGTAAATTTCAAAGCCGCATTTCTTTCCGATGTCTATTTCCTTATGCTTGTATGTGAGCGTATTCGCGTCCAGCACATATATTCG
The DNA here is from genome assembly GCA_031421475.1 of Gammaproteobacteria bacterium. Classification (GTDB taxonomy): domain Bacteria; phylum Pseudomonadota; class Gammaproteobacteria; order SZUA-229; family SZUA-229; genus JACPVK01. The sequence goes on from JANOOU010000199.1 coordinate 1,255, forward strand.
AGTTCCAAACATAATCACCAGGTCGTCTCCGTTAAATGCCATGCGACGATCGATTGAACTCTCAGATTCAGATCCAGGATAGTCCCTCGTATTTACACTTTTCAATAACCTGCCTGTTTGCGCATCAAACAAAGATATGTCTATGTTGCTAACAATAATTATTTTTGACTCATCCCTGGTCAGGCCAACATTACAAGGGCCGGCATATTTAAAAGATTTGACCTGCGCTGACTCGACAGCAATTGAGCCGAGCTTTTTGAATGGATTGAATTGATATTGCATCAATTGCCCTTCTCGCAAGATGTAGATTCTCTTGCCATCGGGTGACATGACCGCACCAAAGCAGCTCTTGGCAAAACTTTCCATCATTTGTGGTGCGCCGATTTCCTGTCCATCTTCAGCCGCTGCAAATGCACTGACCGGCATGAACAGCAGCAGCGCCCGCAGCACGACAGTAAACAGGCTCAGTTTGGATGTATTTTTCATTGCTCTCCCCTTCTCTAGATTCCCGCACTCAGAAACTAAAATCCGCTGGTGTTTCGGTGTGGCCGCTGCTGGCATTTGGAGTTTGCCGGTAGTCTCGACATTCGGACAAGATTTAAATATTTTTCTTTTGCGGAAACTTTTTTTAATATTAGTAATTTCGGTAAAGCCAGCGCGGCTGGTCACCAGAGACACCGGCGTTGGAGTCCGGTGTCGCGTCTAACTCACGGCCCACCGTAGATCAAACCAACGGCAACTGCCCACCGGTATCTACCTCATGTCGCACCACCCGCAAGGTATGCAATCGCCGACTATCAGCCCTCAGCACGGTGAAGTTCAAGCCATCCAGGCTCACCCATTCCCCGCGCTTGGGTACATGGCCGAAGCGCGAAATCACCAGCCCGCCGACGGTGTCGAACTCCTCGTCGGCTAAATTGACCCCGAGCGTTTGGTTGAAATCGCCAATCTCGGTACTCGCTTTAATGCGGTAAGTGCCGTCGTGCTCGTGCACGATATTGTCTTCGGTTTCGTCATAGTCAAACTCGTCTTCGATGTCGCCGACAATTTGTTCAAGCACGTCTTCGATGGTCACGAGACCGGCCACGCCGCCGTACTCGTCGACGACGATGGCGATGTGGTTGCGGTTGGAGCGGAATTCCTTGAGCAGCACGTTGAGCCGCTTGGACTCGGGGATGAACACGGCGGGACGCAGCATGCCGCGGATGTCAGCGTCATTTTGGGCGTAGTGGCGTAGCAGGTCTTTCGCCAGCAAAATCCCGATGACTTCATCCCGATCTTTGTCGATCACTGGGAAGCGAGAGTGTGCGGTTTCAATCATGTGAGGAATAAACACCTCGGGTGCGTCGTTGATGTCGATCATGTCCATCTGCGCGCGCGGCACCATGATGTCGCCGACACGCATTACGGACACTTGCAATACGCC
>JANOOU010000200.1:0-2076 GCA_031421475.1 Gammaproteobacteria bacterium
GAGTTTATTTAAGATTTTTCTTTGTGTTATGTCAATGATGATTGAATGGCGTAGACAAGGCACAAGGATTCCGCATAAAGATGGTTTATCTCCTGCCCAATCTGTTTAGTGCCTGAATAGATGCCAAGAAACGACAGCATATTAAAACAGGATAATTGAACCTGAATTATGGATTGTTTACGATGTATCTTAAGGTTGCCAGCCAATGCCCTGTTAATTGTAAATTGCAGTTTATTAGGCTGTTTGGTATTTAATGGCCATGATTTTTCATGAATAAAAAATACTTCATTTTTTTGCCTGAATGTATCCCATATTTCGTCGATATTATCGGTATCCATGGTGATCACTAAAATTGTTCTCGATGTGAATAAATACCCATACAATAATATGCCCGTTATAACCACAATGATAACAATCAATAATATCAAGCTGGCGGCAGTGGCCGGGTCCATATCGTTTGATACTAATGGATAGGCCTTTTTATACAAAGCACGCGCGGTTTCTGGATTTTTCTCAACGCCCTCGCCGTGTTCATACAGGTAGGCAAGGATTCGCATGGCTTCGGTATTGCCAGCATTCGCCGAAGCCGTGAGCAGGCCCACGGCGGATTGGGTATTTTTCTCGACGCTTTCACCATTAATATACATCTTGCCAAGCATCAGCTGGGCCTCGGCGTTTCCCTGTTTCGATAATTGAGCCAGAGTTGTTACGGCGGTTTTGATGTTTGCTTCAACACCACTGTTGACAAGATTTATGGCGCTATTCAATTTGGCTTGCTGGTCAGCCATATCGGATTTCGATAGCGACGGGTTAGAAGGCAATGGAGTGCTTGAGTCGAGTTGTAAATCCTTATATTCATTAATACCGGTAATATTTTCCATTGGGGTGTTGACAGTCTGACCACCCAGTATTGCACCCTGGTTGGGTGACTGCATTGAATCGGTAGCAGGGATTGAAACCGCATAAGAATTATTCATTAGCAGGCATAATGATGCGGCTAAAAAATGGCGATAAAATATTTTATTGAAGACAGGCATGAAAATTAATCCGTACGAATAGTTTTAGTTTATGGCGGCTTGCTATAGAGTCGGCCACGTGATTTATAATGCTTTTGGATTGTTGGATAAATCGATCTATTTCCTGTTTCCGGCCGCGCTACAAGCAGGGTCGACTGGAAAATGGCTGTGGATTTAAGCAGGTTTATTTGACTGTATTGTGATAAGGAGATTAATAAATCATTCAGAAAATATGACAGAGAGCATTGTTATTCTCGGCGTATTCATCTTACTGTCACATTTAAATCACATTTCCGTAATATTCGCTATCGATAATGCGCACACTGCTAAACCAATGGATTTTCCATGCTCAAGCGCATTATCACTCTGGTTGTTTTTTTGTTGCCGTTATCAGCTCACGCTTGGTGGCAGGAAGAATGGCCCTATCGTGTAAAAATCACCCTTGACGCCATGCAGGTTAGTCAACTCGGTACGCAGTCGTTAACGGATGCGCCCTTATTGATGCGTTTTCATACCGGTAATTTCACTGATTTCTTTTATCTCAAGGAAGACGCCAGCGATTTGCGTTTTATTGCAGCCGATGACAAAACACCATTGGCGTATCAGATTGAAAAATTCGATCTGGTTAACCAGATGCTGTATGTCTGGGTGAAGTTGCCAAAAATCGCCGCCGCCGATGGTGTGAATTCGTTCTGGATGTATTACGGCAATTCCACAGTGCCGGCTGTTGTGGATACGACAGGTGCCTACGATGCACAACGTATTGCGGCATTGCATTTTTCTGAACAAAACAATGTTGTGGTGGATAGCAGCAGTTATCACCAAAAAGCAGAGCTGATTAATGTTGAGCATATCGCCGCGTTGATTGGCAATGGCTTGAAATTCAATGGCCAGGGTGCGTTAAAAATGACACCGGCCGCCTCACTGCAATATTTACCCGGTAAGGGTTTTGCGTTCTCTGCATGGATCAAGCCGCAAGGTGTGCAACAGGATGCCTGGATTTTTCAGCAAAAGAGTTCTGCAGGTGAATTATTGTTAGCCGTGCGCGATAACAAACTGC
>JANOOU010000201.1:0-5343 GCA_031421475.1 Gammaproteobacteria bacterium
CTGATTACGCTGTCCATATTCCTGCAATCGTTGTTCTTTTTCTGCAGCACGGCTCAGCTGCCACACACCCATGCCACTTAAAAAAGGCACTAACACCAGTGCAGCCACAGTCGGCCAAAGAGCAGGTTTGAATTCAAATGACGCGATACGCATATCAAACACAATGACCTGAGTGGGTTAAACAAAATGAATTTCCAGAGTATACTGCGCGTACATTACATAGTGCATACATTCATGCTGGTTAAATCACTCATCGTTCTGCTTTTGCTTGCCATTTTATACAGCCTGTTTTCTGGCATGGTATTTATGATTAAAGACAAAAGCCAATCCAAACGCACGGTTAAAGCCTTGACTATACGCATTGCACTGTCTGTTGCCCTGTTTATTTTATTAATGCTGGCATTTGCAACCGGCTTGATACAACCCCACGGTATAACGCCCGGCTGATACTGCTCTGAATACAGAAAGAGTTAGCTGAAATTTCTACAAACAAAAACGGCGCTGCATTTATTATGCAACGCCGTTTTTTATTACCTAAATTTTATAATCAGGCTTTATAACCAGGCTTTATAACCAATACACGAATATAAACAATCCCAACCAAACTACGTCAACAAAATGCCAGTACCAGGCTGCCGCTTCAAATGCAAAGTGATGCTCGGCTGTAAAGTGGCCTTTGATGGAACGGAATAACATCACGGCTAACATAATGGTACCGATAGTCACATGAAAACCATGGAAACCGGTGAGCATAAAGAAGGTTGAACCGTAAATGCCGGAACTGAGCTTCAGATTCAGTTCGCTATAAGCTTCGCCGTATTCTATGGCCTGCAATATTACGAAAGTGGCACCCAGTAACACAGTTACTAATAAACCGGCTATCAATTGTTTACGATTATTTTTCTTCAAACCCCAATGTGCCCAGGTAACCGTTACACCGGATGACAACAGGATCAGGGTGTTGATGGCGGGCAAATGCCAGGCATCAATAATGCCAGATGGCACATCAAACTTGGTGGTGTCAGGCATTTGCAACAAAGGCCAGACCGCCTGAAAGTTTTCCCACAACAAATGCGCATTACCCTTGTCACCTTCGCCACCCAACCACGGCTCCGAGAATTCGCGCGCATAAAACAAGGCACCAAAGAACGCTGCAAAAAACATCACTTCTGAAAAAATGAACCAACCCATGCCCCAGCGGAAAGATCGATCAACCTGCTGGTTGTACATGCCTTTTTGACTTTCGCCAATGACCGTACCAAACCAGCCAAAAAGCATAAAGATAATGATCGCGGCACCCGCCATCATCATCATGGAACCGGCACTCGCACCATTGAGGAAAAAAGCAAATCCTCCGAGCATGGTTATCAGACCGACCGAGCCCACTATGGGCCAGTGACTGCCATGTGGTACGTAATAATCACCGTGCGCTTGCGTCATAACTATCCCCTCCAGAGTCTGTCTATTATTTTTGAATATCGGTTGTTGGTATTAACTTGTAACTGCTGTTTATATATCACCCGCCTTGGCGGTGATATCAAAAAATGTATACGACAGTGTCATGGTTTTAATGTCTGCCGGCAGATCGCGATCAACAATAAATCGAACCGGCATATCCAAACTCTGGCCTGCTTCAAAGCGTTGCTGTGTAAAACAAAAACATTCTGTTTTATTAAAGTGCTGCGCGGCTCTGGCGGGCATCACACTCGGTATCGCCTGCCCCACCATAACGTGATCCGTCGTATTACGCGCATAAAAGCGGGTGCTATTGATCGCGCCGGGATGCACTTCCATACGTGTGACACGGGGCCGGAATTCCCAGGGCATGGTCTCGTTTAAATTGGCGATAAACTCCACCGTGACGGTGCGCGAGCTATCAACCTGGCCATCCACTGCAGCGGCATTAACGACACCGGTTTTGCCATTCAAGCCGGTGATGTCACAGAACACATTGTAGATAGGCACCATCGCATAGCCGAAGCCAAACATGGCAATAACTATAAGGACCATCCGAAGCAGCAGACGTTGATTGTTCTGCTGTAATTCGATTTTGGGTAAGCCGGCCTCGTTCATGCCAAGGCTCATACCATCGCGGCCCAGCAAAACGCTACGAAAATGCCCGCTGCCAGCAAACCCAGCAAAATGGCGAGCCGCCGATTTGCGCGATCCAGTGTATTGTCGCTATTCGCATTCATATGACGTGACCTGTTATGGCTTATTTAATTTTAGGTGCCACCGTAAAGCTGTGGTACGGCGGCGGTGACGTGAGTGTCCACTCCAAACCTTCTGCACCTTCCCAAACCTGATTCGTTGCCTTGGTACCGCCACGAATGGTTTTGAACACAATGTACGCGAACAAAATTTGTGACAAACCGTAGGCAAAGCCACCCACACTCGACATCATATTGAATTCAGCAAACTGAATGGCATAATCCGGAATGCGGCGTGGCATACCGGCCAGGCCGAGGAAATGTTGCGGGAAGAACAACACATTGACGGATACACAAGACAACCAGAAGTGCCACTTGCCCAGTGTTTCGTTATACATGTGACCGGTCCACTTCGGTAACCAGTAATAAACCGCTGCCATAATGGCAAACACCGCACCGGTTACCAACACATAATGGAAATGCGCCACCACGAAATAGGTATCCTGATACTGAAAGTCAGCGGGTACAATCGCCAGCATCAATCCAGAAAAACCACCAATCGTAAACAGAATAACAAAGGCAATAGAGAACAGCATCGGGGTTTCGAATGTCATCGAGCCCCTCCACATGGTGGATACCCAGTTAAAGACTTTCACACCGGTGGGTACAGCAATCAGCATGGTGGCGTACATATAAAACAACGTACCTGCCACCGGCATACCTACTGTAAACATGTGATGGCCCCACACGATGAACGACAGGAATGCAATCGATACCGTGGCATACACCATGGAGTGATAACCAAACAAGGGTTTGCGCGCAAAGGTGGGAATGATCTGCGACACAATACCAAATGCCGGCAAAATCAAGATGTACACCTCGGGATGACCGAAGAACCAGAAAATATGCTGGAACATCACCGGATCACCACCACCCGCAGCATTGAAGAACGAGGTGTGGAAAAATTTATCGGTAAGCAACATGGTGACGGCACCGGCTAAAACCGGCATCACTGCAATCAACAAATACGCCGTAATCAACCAGGTCCATACGAACAGCGGCATTTTCATATAGGTCATGCCGGGTGCACGCATATTCAGAATGGTCACCACGACATTAATTGCACCCATGATCGATGACATACCCATCATATGAATGGCAAAAATCATGAATGGAAACGCATCACCAGTCTGCAATACCAGCGGCGGATACAGCGTCCAGCCACCTGCAGGCGCACCGCCTTCCATAAACAAGGTGCCGAGCAACATGATAAAAGCAAATGGCAGAATCCAGAAGCTCCAGTTGTTCATACGTGGCAAGGCCATATCCGGCGCGCCGATCATCATCGGCACTAACCAGTTAGCCAAACCCACAAAGGCCGGCATTACCGCGCCGAAGATCATGATCAGCGCATGCATGGTGGTCATCTGATTAAAGAAATCCGGTTGCACAATTTGCAAACCGGGTTGAAATAACTCGGCTCGAATAATCATGGCCATGCCACCGCCGATGAAAAACATCAGCAGCGAAAACAACAGGTACAAGGTACCGATGTCTTTGTGATTGGTGGTTGTGATCCAGCGCATAATGCCGCTGGGCTTATGTTCATGATGTGTATCGTGTGTAGTTGCTGTGCTCATTATTTTTATCCTTCGCTAAAACTTAGCGCGCGGCCTTAACTTGAGTAGGTTGTACGATATCGCCGGTGTTATTACCCCAGGCATTACGCTCGTAGGTCATTACGGCAGCCAATTCAGAATCGCTTAACTGCGAATCAAATGCACCCATGGCAGTACCGGTTTTACCCTGCAAAACAATTTTCAGGTGATCTGCAATCGGGCCGGTTGCAATCTTGCTGCCTTTAAGTGCAGGGAATGCACCGGGAACACCTTCACCACCGGCCAGATGACAGCCTGCGCAATTGGTGGCATAAACCGACTCACCTTTGCTCATTAACTCATCCATCGCCCAGACTTTGTCGGGATCTTCAGCCAAGGCTAAAGCCGCCGATTTTTGTTCTTCCATCCAGGCCAGATAATCGGTTTCAGTTCTGGCATCAATGACGATCGGCATAAAACCGTGATCCTTGCCGCATAACTCAACGCACTGGCCACGATAAATACCCGGGGTATCAATGCGCGTCCAGGTTTCATTAATAAAACCGGGAATCGCATCAATTTTTATAGCAAAATCAGGCACGCCCCAGGCGTGCAGCACATCATTCGATGTCACCAGAAAACGTATTTTTTTACCAATGGGCAATACCAGCGGACGATCTACTTCGCGTAAATAATGTTCGCCTTTGGCTTCCCTGTTTTCAATCTGATCACGCGGTGTAGACATAACACTGAAAAAACCAATGCTCTGATCACCAACGCGTTGATCAATATAATCATAACGCCATTTCCATTGATAACCCGTTACTTTAATGGTGATATCCGAGTTCTCAACATCCGCCATTTTAAGCAGGGTTTGAGTAGCGGGAATGGCCATGGCAATCAGGATGATCACCGGGATGATGGTCCAGGCTATTTCGGCGGCCGTACTTTCGTGAAATTGTGCAGCGACTACACCCTGTGATTTACGATGTTTAAACATCGAATAAAACATCACACCAAATACCACCACACCAATCGCTACGCAGATCCAGAAAATCAGCATGTGCAAGTCATAAACTTCTCGGCTGATTGCAGTTGCACCGCGTGGCATATTGAGCCCGTATTCAGCAAGTGCTGAACCCGTCGTCAATAACAAACCGCCTCCCAGTAGCGCGGACAACCATGGAATATGCTTTCTCACCAACATGCTGGTTTCTCTCCTGCGTTATTTTTCTGAATCGTTATCTTCGTAACGATAGGAGCATGTTTAAAAGGTCAACCGGATACGGTAAATCATTCAACATTTCTCGTTATCGTTGTCTATTTCTCTAAAATTCGGACACAGCATCAATTGGTCGTGGATGCTAGCCTATGTCCCTATCTGGCGCAATGTTATGAATCAAGATTTTTCTGTTACCTGCATTAATCTCATTCATTGCACACACAAAAATTAACTATTAGTAAATAACCACTAATCAGTGGATAAAAAATTCACGTAAAAAAATACGCGCATAATGATCAACCAGCAGGAACGCAAATAACGCGCTCAAATAAAATATCGAATAACTAAATGTTTTCATAGCATGCACATCACT
>JANOOU010000202.1:0-3283 GCA_031421475.1 Gammaproteobacteria bacterium
CCCTGCCATCAACACACCTCTCAAAGTGCTGCATGCCCTGCTACCACGCTCTCCCTTATATAACCGTGGTTTTTGGTTGGCATTGATAGTGTTTGCCATTTTATTCGGTGGATTTCTTTCGCGGGTGACTGCGCCCTATCAACGCACAGAGTTCGTACCACAATGGAGCCAGGCTCACTGGATTATGCCAGGCGCCGACAGTGCAGTAGCCTACTATCGCCGGGAATTGTCACTCGATTCCTTACCGACTGAAGCCTATTTACAGGTGGCCGCGCCGGATAGTTTTCAACTCTATATTAACGGGCAAAATATCCAAAACACAGAACGCGCTTCAACCGCCGTATTCAACCTCATTGATGCGAGAAATTATTTGCAAGTCGGGCGCAATGTGATCGCCATACGGGTTGAGCGAAAAACCATTCCCGGTGTCGCCAGCCTGTTAGCCAATCTTTACTGGGTGGAACCCAGTGGCGGGCAGCGTGAACTGGCTGATAGCGGTGAGTGGCGCGTGGCCTTGCAGGAACAGCGTCAGAATGACGGAACATTGGCCTGGTTTGAAAATAATTTTGACGATATCGGCTGGCCGCAAGCCATGCCTCTTAACGAAAAAGATACGTTGCCGATACAGCCTGTACACCCCTGGGCCTCACCGGAGTTGATCACGTTTTTTCCCCGTGGAGCATGGATATCGCATGGTCTGACAGACACCACAGGTACCCGTTTCATAAGAGAGTTTGATCTGGGAGAAATCGGCCGACGTGACATTACGTTTGCCGGGTTAGGCGTGGCATCCACTACACCCTATACCCTAACCATCAATGGCGTGCGCGGCCCGACGATGGATGCGACCAACCAATATATGGATACCTACAATATCGGTAACTTCCTGTCCGCAGGAAAAAATACCCTGGCCATCGATACCAGCAATGTTAATGGCAGTGGCCGCATCGCAATCGCTGCCATGGTTAAAACAACCAATGAATTATTAGATTTGTCTGCAGACGGAAACTGGCGTGTTCGCAGCTACGGATCTGACTGGCAACCCGTAACAATTATGGGCAAGTTGAATGCCTATCCTTATACAGAAGAAACAACGCAGAAAATCCTCTACACACCCATAATACGTCTCACTGAAATACATTTACCGGGAGGATTATTAATAAGCCAGCTGGTATCAACCCTACCCTGGATGATCAGTGTATTGCTTATCACACTCGGCATAGTCGTGTTCGGTTTCTCAAGATGCCGCAATCTCAATTTTGCAGTGGTTAATGCCGGCATGCTCCCCTTGATTTTGACAAATGTGTTGTTGGGTGTGGCATTCCTTCTACCCTTCGATATACGCATAACAGAAATGCAGGTTTTTAATTTGCCGCTGGCATTGGCATTGACCCTGCTCACCTTATTTTTATTTGCATTCATCATGTCTGAGGTTGAGCGTGATCGCGGCCACCATTAGACAATATGTTTCCAGCGTGAACCTGAAAAACATGGATTGGGGAACCCTGCTCCCGGCATGTATTATTCTCCTCATCGCGGCAGCCATTCGCCTGTCACTCATTAACGATTTTAGTTTTACCGTTGATGAATCAACAATGATTGCATTTGCCCAGGGCGTTATGGAACGCGGCTATCCCTTTATCATGGTTGGCACGATGGAAGTTCCGCTTGCCACCTATGAATTAGTACCCTATCCCATTGCACTGTCCATGAGCCTGTTCGGCTTGAATGAATTTGCCGTGCGCTTACCGTCAGTATTGTTTGCAATGGGAACAGCCGGTTTAATTTATTACGCAGCCTATCGCTGGTTTGATCGTTACACCGCCATTCTTGCAACATTGCTCTATGCGTTATCGCCCTGGGCGATTTATTGGGGACACAACTCTTTTCATCCGGCACAGGCACAATTTTTTGCCATGCTAACGCTAATACGCGCGCGCACCTTATTAAATGATCCAACACCTTCGCCTAAAGATTATTATCTGGCCGCCCTGTTTTTTGTGCTCACGTTCTTAAGCTGGGAAGGTTCCGGATTTATGCTGCCGGTCATTTTTATTGCTGGCTTGCTGGTAAACTTCGGAACCTGGCAATGGCTGCAACAGCGCCATCTGTGGTACGCGATTGGAATCATATCTGTTGTGGTAGTCATGCAGGGCATTCGACGTGTCTTGTTACAAGTCAGTTATTTGATGATAGGCTCAGGAAAAAGCGAAACATCACTACCCCAGTTGATGTTTACAAAAAATGATTACAACCCCTGGTTCTACATCATTAATTTCTTTGGCCAAGAAAGCAATATCGTTCTTACAGCGGTATTTGTGGCCGGCCTGTTTTTGCTTAAGAACAATCGCGACTTGCGATTTATATATGCCATTGTATTCGGCGCAGTTTTTTTTCTAACCAATTTTCTATCGTTTGCCAGCGCGCACTATGTTTATTGGGCCTTGCCTTTTTTTGAAATTGGCGTAGCCGCAGTCACGATCCGATTTTGTGACAAACTCAACATGGGCCAGCTGAAACAGGCACTTTCAGTGCGCGTAAACACCTGGTTAATTGTGATATCGCTCATTGGACTGGAGCTGGCCACCGCAACACCGTATGGATTAAAACTATATGATCTGGTTGACCGATGGCAGGATCCGCAACGCTATGATTTGCGCATCGGATTGGCGGGAACGGATTACAAAAACCTAAGTTTGATCTTAAAACGTGAATATCAACCCGGCGATGTAGTGGTCACCCTGGCAGGCATGCCCATGGAAATATATTCAGGCCTGAAGGGACAGTTTTTTCTGCAAGGCGTAACCGCTCAAAAAGTGATTTACGATCCGGGTAGCGCTTCACCCTACTACGTCGACAAGTATGTCGGCAGCCCCGTTCTGCGCGGGCGCGAAGAATTAGAGAATCTTTGCTATCGAAATGATCGGGTCTGGTTATTCATTGCACCAACACGAGTATTTTTAAAATTACAGGATCCAGACCTGGTTGATTTTATTGACACCCGCATGAAGGTTGTTGCCGAAAGCTATGATGCGACACTGTATCTCTGGAGCCGCTAGTGCACGAACATCCCGCAGCCGATTTCCTGGCCCGGGAATTGATTCCACATCCATAGTAAAACAAGAGCTGTACCATTATTCTGAAAAGCATTATTCAGGAAATTAAATTACCTTTTGTTTTCCGCAATGATACATTTAGCGGTAACTTTGTAATTAATGCAAAAGATTTGGAGATTACAAGAAACGGAGCAGCACCAACAGGAAAAATTAAAATTGAATTAACT
>JANOOU010000203.1:0-3704 GCA_031421475.1 Gammaproteobacteria bacterium
AGCTCTGAATAATTCCATTCTGGAATTATTCAGAGCTTCCTTAATAACCCGTCAGCGAAAAGTGCATAAAATCTTTTTGCTGACCCTGAATTTCACCGCCCCATTTAAAACCTGCATTTTTAAACATCAATACCACCATGCCGTCTTTTTTCAGGCTATAAGGATCAAGCCCGGGTAGCCATGGGCCACCGCGTGATAACTGGCACTGCGGGCCAAATTGAATGCAGTTTATATACAAGCCATTGTGTTCGGCATTGATGTCAATTGCCACGCCGTAAGAATGATTGCTGAAGCCGGTTCGATTGCCCTGCGCATCAATCTCTCCCCGAGTACGACCCACACGATATCCTGTTACCGATTTAATTTTTTCATTTTGTTGTATTAACCGAGTGAGTAAATCCTGAATTTGTGTTGCGTATTTTTTGCAAACTGAAAATTCAGGCAAACCCTGAAGCCTGATAATCTGCTGGTCTTCGGCGCATACCGTGCAGCCACTTTCGGCATCGCGTTCCGCTGCCGTCAATGTTGAATAATTTTTTACGACATGGGTTATTTGCACAGCACGTTTTTGATTTACGTTCCAGCGCCAGTCCTGGTAGTGACAGCTTTGCGCAATACTGTTGCTGCCTGTGAATAACAGGCATGGCAATACCAGCGACTGCCATCGTTTCATTTTAATCATTGGTCGGATGTACACATGCCGAGCAAGATGTATCGGTTTTGCTAGTTATAGGCCAGGTATTCCACAGTGATGCTATGACCAGCATGGCCATACCAACATACATGGCGCTGTCACTATCAAAATAAAATTTTCCGGTGAGCAATATCACGCTGGCGACTATGCCCAATACCAGGGGCTTGTAATTTTTTTTCTGGCGTGCAGTTACAATCAGGGCGACCAGTGCAATCGTTAAGAATAAAACTGTCAGTGGTAATAAATAAGGGGTGTAATCAATAAATCCCAGGCCGATTGCGCTGAGTAATCCGGCATAGGCGGGCCAGCATGCTGGGCACGCCAGCTTGGGCAATAATGCCACACCTACCGCCGGTAACATGGCGCTGTTGATGGTCCACCGGCTTTTAGTCTGCTGCATGGAGTTTGTTGTATTGGCGGATTGTATGGCTTGCATTATATCGTTAACGATTGGCACGCCCTTGTTGCCTGGCGAATTGGCATACACGCGGCAGCAATAATCATCGCCCGCCGTCATCTCACCGCTGACATCTTTGCCATTGACCAGAATGGTGGGTGAGCCATAGCCGTGTATATGTTTTGGCGCATCGGCGGCACTGACTTCCCATTCCAGCCAATCCGGTTTTATGTCGAGCTTGTTGCAGGCAAGTTCTATTTGCTGGCGTGCTGCATCAATATTGGGGCAGGTATTTTCGTAAATCAGTTCAATTTTTGACGCGGTCATCTTTTTCCATCTCCAGTTCTGCCAGTATCGGGCAGTCATTTAATTTGGTTTGTGTTTTGCATTTCATCACCATGCGGGATAACGCATTGCGTATCCGATTTAGCTCCTGCAGCTTGCTGTCAATGAGTTCGATTTTTTGCAGGGCGCGCAATTTAATATCGCTACATGTGGTACCGGGTTCGCGTTGTAATGTCAGCAGTTCGCGTATTTCATTGAGTGTAAAGCCGACGTCCTTGGCATGCTGAATAAACAGCACTCGTTTGATGGTGATTTCCGGGAATTGCCGGTAACCAGAGTCTGCACGCATGGGTGCTTCGATAAGTTGCTGCTTTTCATAAAAGCGCAGGGTTGCAACCGTCACACCGGTGTGTTTTGCTATTTGTCCTATGGTCAGCACAGTCATGGATATCACCTGGTAACAGTCTAAACCCTGAACTTTACTACAGGGTCAAGCCAGATTTTGTCCTTTAGCGGTTATGGCATGCGGCATGCCATGAAATATAGAGCGTTTACGGTTTGTCTTGAATTGGCTTATCAACAGCCTCACCTTATAATGCCCCCCTATTTTGCCGAGGTTGTAACATGCCGATTTACGAATACCAGTGTCAGGCCTGTGGTCATGTGTTCGAAGCCATACAGAAAATGGCCGATGAACCGCTGAAGAAGTGCCCGGAATGTAACAAGTTAAAGTTAACCAAGCTGGTGTCGGCGGCCGGTTTTCGTTTAAGTGGTGGTGGCTGGTATGAAACCGATTTCAAATCCAGCAAAAAAAAGAATGTTACCGACTCCGGCTCGGCGGGCGAGAGTAAAACGGGCGGTACTGCCAGTGGTGGCGACAGTAAAACGAGCGGTGGCTCTGCCGGTAGTGGCGACAGCAAATCGGGCGGTGGCTCTGCCAGTGGCGGCGGTGCGAGTAATTAAGTGTCTGCCGAGCCGGCTATGTAGCACGCGCTCGGGGCAGTCTGGCAGGTGGGCCTGGTTCACCTGATTTATCTACAAAATTCTGGAATAACAAAATGCGCAGTCACTATTGTGGTCATGTTGATGAGTCCCTGGTTGATCAGGAAGTAACACTATGTGGCTGGGTGAATCGCCGTCGCGATCATGGCGGCGTGATTTTTATCGATTTGCGTGACCGTGAAGGCCTGGTGCAAGTAGTGTTCGATCCCGATCGTGCCGAGGTCTTTTCTACCGCCGAGCGCGCACGCAGTGAATATGTGCTGAAGGTGCGCGGCAAGGTGCGCAGGCGTACCGAAAATACAATCAACGCCAACATCAAATCCGGCCGCATTGAAGTGCTGGGGCTGGACCTGGAAGTACTCAACAAATCCGAACCCTTGCCGTTTCAGATTGATGAAACCAATCTCAATGAAGATGTACGTATGAAATACCGTTACCTCGATTTACGCCGTGAAGAGATGCAAATGCGGTTGATGCTGCGCGCAAAAGTGGCGCGCTTTTTACGCCGTTATCTGGATGACAAGGGTTTTATCGATATCGAAACCCCGATGCTCACCAAAACCACACCCGAAGGCGCGCGTGATTATCTGGTGCCTAGCCGCACCCATCCCGGTGAGTTTTTTGCCCTGCCACAATCGCCACAGCTGTTCAAACAATTGCTGATGATGTCGGGCTTTGATCGTTACTACCAGATTGTGCGTTGCTTCCGCGACGAAGATTTGCGCGCGGATCGCCAGCCGGAATTTACCCAGCTTGATATCGAAACCTCATTCCTCGACCAGAACGGCGTGATGCTGATCATGGAAGACATGATTCGCGAACTGTTCACGCAGGTGCTGGAGCAGCCCCTGCCAAATCCGTTCCCACGTATGACGTACGCCGAAGCCATGTTTCGCTACGGCTCCGACAAACCGGACTTGCGTATTCCGCTGGAACTGGTGGATGTGGGCGATGTGATGAAAGCCGTGGAATTCAAGGTATTCTCCGGCCCGGCCAACGATGCCAATGGCCGCGTGGTGGTGTTGCGCTTGCCCAAAGGCGGCGAACTCAGTCGCAGTGAAATTGATGGCTACACCGATTTTGTCGGCCGTTACGGCGCGAAGGGTCTGGCCTGGGTGAAGGTGAATGACCTGGCGGCGGGCCGCGAAGGTTTGCAATCGCCTATTGTGAAATTCCTGCCCGACGACGTGATTACCGCCATTTTGCAGCGCAGTGGCGCGCAAACCGGTGATTTGCTGTTTTTCGGTGCTGGCGGCACCCAAATGGTGAACGAATCCATGGGCGCGCTGCGCATCAAACTTGGCCACGATCGCGGTTTGGTGGAAC
>JANOOU010000204.1:0-4298 GCA_031421475.1 Gammaproteobacteria bacterium
TGAGGGTTTCGGCGCCTTGCGCCATGGCGGTGATGTCGGCGGCAATCAGGGAATAACTCCATGTGCCCGAGCTATCAGTGGTAATGAGGCGAGGGTTACCCGTACCCAGGGTGAGGGTCATGTTGGTGCTGACCGGACCACTGCCGGTGATGGTACCGGTCTGTTCAGTAGCGTTGATGATGTCGTCGCCCGCCACCGTGTTGATGCCTGGCGCCGCAGTATTTATTGTAATGTTGCGGGTCTGTGCGGCGCTGGTGTTACCCCCGGTGTCGGTTTGGGTGGCGCTGATGGTCTCGGCACCTTCACCCATGGCGCTGATGTCATCGGCGGTGAGGGTATAGCTCCAGCTGCCAGTACCATGGATCCCGAATACCGCCGTGCCATCTACTTGTGCGGTGCGGATATTGCTGGCTAGGGTGAGTCTGACGCTAGCGTGTGCCTCACCGCTGCCACTGATGACGCTGGTCTGTTCCGCCGCATTGATGGTGTCGTCACCGGCCACGGTGTCGATAACCGGCGGGTTCGGCGCCATGGTATCAGTACTTCCGTGGCCGCCATCGCCACCCCCGCCACCACAGCCCGTCAAGACCAGAATACTGGCGAGGGCCAGCGAGTTCCAAAACCGGATGCGGCATGTTGTTGTAATGGGGCTGGCCATGCCTGGGGCTATCGGGGATCGCGTGTCAGGGTGGCTAAAAAGGGGCGTGAGAAGGGTGTTGAGTTGAGAAAATATCATGTTGTTTCCTAAAAGCTAATCTATCCACATCAAATCCGTCAGTGCGGGATTGATGTCAAACCGTGTACCTGGTTGAAAGGCGGGCAATGCTAACCCAAGTGGTTGATTGTCATCAAGGCGTAACTCGGTACCGTTCGTTTTGGTGCAGACACTACACCTGGTAACGCCATGGGGTCCGGCGCACCGGCGACACATTTATCCTTACGTTGATGGTATGGCTACACAAGGGTGGGTCTATCGGGTATGAAAACTGTCGTGCGCATTGTCAGAAACGAAGGCCGCGCAATTGCCGGCGACTTGATCAGAGCATCCTTAACATAAAATCATTTTTTGTCTTGCGATCAATCAAAAGCCGCCATATGCCTGACGTTTTTTCGGTGGCTCTGTTGCGGCGGGTGCGGCATCGATTTGTTGAGCGGGTGGCGGCGTTGTTTGTGCCTGCTTTAACGCATTAACTTGAGCCTGGGTTGCTGCCAGTTTGTGGTGAGTGGGTGCAATGGTAATGACAGAGTTGATGTATTGGTTGGCGATGTCAAAATCATGATTGCTGGCGGCGTGGCTGGCGAGCGACAAATATTCGGTGGCGACACGGTTGATGCCTTCTTTAGCCAGGCGGTTGTCGGGTTGTATTTGCAATACCGCCTTAAAATTTTCGTAGGCTGTTTTTAGTTGCGAATTGAGTAAGTTATTTTCTGCGCTGGCCAGTAGCTGATTTATTTTTTGTGTTGTTTCGCGTTGCTGCTTTTCTTTTACGGCCTGTGCAGCTTTTGCGGCCTGTGCAGTGTTTGCGGTATGGGCAGTCATTTTTGTTTCGGCTTCCAACTTGGCTTGTTGGCGTTTTTGTAAAGCCATTTCAGCCTGTAGGTGTGCCTCGTCAGCGGCGGCGCGTTGTTGTGCAAGTCTGGCCGATTCGGATTCATCTTGTTGTTGACGGGTTGCCGCCTGTTCTTCGGCCGTTTGTTGTGTGGCAGATTGCGCTGCCTGTTGTTGTGCCAGCGCGTCTGTTTGTGGCGGATGCGAAATGGCTTGTTGCAGTTGAGTGGGTTCGGCCTGATCGGGTTTTGCCGAAGTGTCTTGCTGGCTGTAATACATGTAACCGACGAGTGTTGACAGCACCAGTGCGCTGACAGCGATGCCGGTCATCCGTAAGTTTTTGTTGCGATTGTCGCGGCTAGGCGTGTGCTTGCCAGCGAAGGCCGTTGGGTGCGGCGCCCGTTTGTTTTGTGATACCTGCTGAATACGGGTTGCGTTGTTACGTAAAGTGGTGTGACTGACAACGCCGCTTGCCAGCAGGCTGGTGATGTCGGTAATGATGTCGGCACAGTTCTGGTAACGATCCTGTTCTTTTTTTGCCAGCATGAGATTGAGCAAAGGCTGGTAAATCGCAAGCTCGCCTTCAAGAGTCGGTACCGGTTCGGTGATGTGTTTGAGTGCAGCGGCGATAGTGGAGTCGGCTTCGTAAGGTACTTTGCCGGTGAGGGTTTCGAACAGCACTACACCAAGGCTGTAAATATCAGCATAGGGGCCGAGGGGCTTGCCCAGTGCTTGTTCCGGGCTCATGTAATGCGGTGTGCCGATAACCATGCCTGAAGCGGTCATGTTGTTGGCGGGAAGGGTGGAGCGTGCAATGCCAAAATCGGTGAGTACGGCATTTCCATCTTCGCGAAACATGATGTTTTCGGGTTTGACATCCCGGTGAATGATGTCTTTGCTGTGGGCAAAGCCGAGGGCTGCCGCTATCTGCCGGATGATCTCAATGCCTTGCCGGTGCGTGAGCCCGGCCTTGATTTTGTGATCCAGCGTGATGCCGCCAGGCAGGTACTCCATGGCGATGTAGTGGTAGCTATTGTGTACATTCACATCGTAAACGGTAACGATATGTTGATGGGTGAGATTGGCGACAATGCGGGCTTCGCGCATGAAGCGCGCGCTGAAGTCGTGTTCTTTGGCAAGATCTTCAGCCATTAATTTGATGGCCACCTTGCGATGCAGGCCTTCATGTATGGCGAGATAAATTGTAGCCATACCGCCTTGGCCAATTTTCTTTTCTATTTTGTACCCGGGTAATGTCAGCATAAAAATGTCGCGTTTTAGTGTGTAAAATGAAAGCCACAATGGCCTGAGATATAGGTTATTGGTGCGTATATTAACGTGTTAGGTTGTAAAAAATCGGTAATTTTCTGCAAAGAGAAAATTACGAGTATGACCACAATGTCTTTAACACCTTGTCGTGGCTACGCTCGCTACGTTTTTCAACAAGCTGTTAGAGAACACAGGCAAATAGCGCCCTGGTTTTTTCAACATCGCCCTCTTTCATGTTTACCTGTGACACTTTATCAATATAATTTTCTGCCTCATTGACCAGATGGTACCTGTCTTTTTTCTCGTGCTTCCAGGTAAGATGTCCGCAATGAATATCAATGTTTTCGAATTGGCTTACGTAATCGACTCTTGCAAACAAACCTGGCTGGGGTGATGAATGCGGGTTGTTATACCAGCTAACTTTTACTATTTTTCTTTTTATAGATTTTCCTGCTTTTGAATTAAATGATCGGGCTTTTATTTGCCAGTGATCGGCAGCCCCCGCTAACTTCATGGAAGTAGCGAGCATTAAATAAGCATTCTGATATTTATCATTATCTCTATCATGTAGATATTTGATAGTGAGACGTTCAATTACAGCCTGATCCTGCTCAGTAGGCTGCCAAAGACTTGATGATGTTACAGGCGCCGGTATGTATTCTAATGCCCCACATTCTATATTTTGAGTTAGCGAGAAGGATTGTAGTGGCTCGTTAGCCGATCTATTAACGTTCATGCTGGCATCGAACTGGCGTTGCAAAAACCGAACCTCTTTTTTTCCACAAAGTTTCGTTACAATCGGTATAACTGCACTTTGAGCTGTTGCCAGATCTATCGGTTGATGCGATGTGATAACCACTTCATGCCTGTCAGGACCCAGCACTTGCGACTGAGTTTTAAGGTCTTTAGGTTCTGCGAAACACATGTGCGGGACAAAAAATACAACCATCAGAAAGAATATTTTCATTTTTAACTAACTCTTTGCTCCACAAGCCTTGTACATTTTATAACCATAAAAACAATAATAGTTACACCCAAGATAAATCCAATATTAAACCATGTCTCGCCAGGCGCCTATACAGGGTAAGGATACAGCCGAACCGGTTGTACCTTATACGATACGGATGCGCGGCGTCAGCCAATTTTTGTACCCCCTGTGTTGATTTGCTCTGTAACAGGGCAGTTGAGATATAAGTAATTTTCTAATATTGATGGCATTACGCTCCTCAATTTGCGTAAGGCGAGTGTCGAGTTTTGAATAAAGGGCACCTCTAAAAATAGTAATTTTTTCGTGAGGGCAAGGAAGCACCGCGCGTAGAACCGCAGTGTATAAGTCAACCATGAGGATTCGAGCACGGAGGTTATATACAGGATGTATTGTATGCCGATTTTGCAGGAGCAAAAATCGGTGACGCAGCCATCGCGGAAAAAGTGCATTTTTAGAGGTGCCCTGATTTCACATCTGCCATTGAAAGCTTTA
>JANOOU010000205.1:0-1671 GCA_031421475.1 Gammaproteobacteria bacterium
CTTACCGCGGGTACCAAACAATTATTCATAACGCCGTTAGCCCAATGGGAAGAGGCACAAGCGTTAAGAACTTGTCAGTGAGAGTTCGCATCTCTCACAGTGTAGAAGTTCAGACTTGACCTGACAGTCTCTATCTGAAAATCCAGACACTGTGAGATCGAGTCTGAACTTCTACAGATTAGCGTTGACCTTTTACACGCGCCGCCAGCTGGTTTCCTTGCCTTTGTCTTCGAGTATCACGCCCTGTGCTTTCAATTCATCGCGTATGCGATCGGCTTCGGCCCAGTTTTTGTTTTGTTTGGCGAGCAAACGTTGTTGAATTAAGGTTTCAATGGGTGTGTTATCGAGGCCCGCACCGGCGGCGATACTTTGTAAATAGTGTGCAGGATTATCCTGCAACACACCGAGCACAGCACCCAGATATTTGAGAGTGGCCGCCAAAGCAGACGCTTGCACAACATCCACATCACGCTGCTTGTTCACTTGATTCGCCAGATCAAACAACACCGCCACCGCTTCAGGTGTATTAAAGTCATCGTCCATGGCGGCATTGAAACGTTCGATGTAGGATTTGCCCGCTTCACCCGGCGATGTAATTTCAATATCACGTAATGCTGTGTACAAACGTGTCAGTGCTGCACCGGCACTATCGAGCATTTGATCAGAATAATTCAACGGGCTTCGATACTGGCTGGCGAGAATAAAATAACGCACATCTTCTGCACGATAGCGCGCTAGAATTTCACGCACGGTAAAAAAATTACCCAGTGATTTCGACATTTTTTCATCGGCCACGCGCACAAAACCGTTATGCATCCAGACATTGACAAATTTCTCGTTATTGCTGGCTTCAGACTGGGCAATTTCATTTTCGTGATGCGGAAACTGCAAATCCTGGCCGCCGCCGTGAATATCAAAGTGATTACCCAGGCAGCACTTCGACATGGCCGAGCATTCAATATGCCAACCCGGCCTGCCCTTGCCCCAGGCCGAATCCCACGACGGTTCATCCGGCTTGGCCGCTTTCCATAACACAAAATCCAGCGGATCATCTTTGTGTTCATCCACCGCCACCCGCTCACCGGCGCGCAGCTCATCTATTTTTTTGCCGGATAATTTTCCGTAAGGCACAAACTTGCTGACGTCGTAATAGACATCACCGTTACTCGCGGCATAGGCATAACCCTTGTCCAACAAAATTTGAATCATGGACAAAATGTCGGGCATGGAGGTGGTGGCCCTGGGTTCCTGATCGGGCGGCAGCACACCCAGCGCACGCTCATCTTCATGCATGGCGGTTATAAAACGCTCGGTGAGTTGCGTGATGGTTTCGCCTTTTTCATTGGCGCGCTTGATGATTCTGTCGTCGATATCGGTGATGTTGCGCACATACGTCACCTGGTACCCGGCATAGCGTAAATACCGCGCCACCATATCGAATATCACCATCACCCGCGCATGGCCCAGATGACACAGGTCGTATACCGTCATGCCGCAGACATACATGCGCACCTTGCCGGGTTCGATGGGTTTGAAAAGTTCTTTTTGTTTGCTGAAGCTGTTGTGAATTTTGAGCATGGCCAGTTACGCACTATTTTGAATGCCCAATGTTAGCAAATTACGTTTAGAATAAGTCTGAAATTTCGCAGTGGAGACAACATAAATGGTTCG
>JANOOU010000206.1:0-2479 GCA_031421475.1 Gammaproteobacteria bacterium
CGCCGAAAAGCGATCACGCGCCATTCGTGAAGCTCTGATTAAAAAAGCGGCGGAAGAATCGGCTGACAAATGGACACGCGAATGAATGAAGCAATCACCGATGACGAGCGTTACCCTACGCTCAGTGCACGGGGTTATGCCATGTTGCAGCAATTGCGTGAACATCCTGCGGCACCGATTTACCGCAATCAAAGTGGCAATCGGTTGCGGGCGGATGAAGTGGCGCAACAACATGCGTATGAAGCGACGGTACTCAATGCGCCTGTCGGCTGGCCCAGGGGAACACAGCCGAACTGGCTGCACGATTTTGTTGCGCGCACATTTAAAACGGTTCCGTATTTTCGTGCGCTGGGTTCGCCAGCCATTCGCTTTGAAGATTTACCCACCACATCGCGCGCGAATTTATCACAGGATATCGCGGCCTTTGTACCGGATGATGTGTCGCTTGAACGCATGATGAATTTTCGTACCTCGGGTACTACCGGACATCCCTTATTGATTCCGTCACACCCGGTAGTGGCGGGACGTTATCTGGCTTTTCACCGCCGCGCACTGCAGCGCGTGGGCATTGATTTGCAACACGGTGCAGGACAGGTGGGTGTAGTGCTACTGGGTTATCAGCGAAAATGTTTTACCTATGTTTCGGTGAATCCAACATTGCATGAGTCCGGGCTGGCGAAAATTAATTTGCATCCGAATGACTGGCAACATCCGGATGATCGTGCCAAATATTTAAATGCCATGTCGCCCGAGATTTACGCCGGTGATCCGGTTTCTTTCAGTGAATTGTTGTGCTTGGAAATTTCAGTAAAACCCCGAGCATTAATATCGGTGTCCATGACCTTATCAACGGCTCTCAAGTCTGCTTTAAGTGAAAAATTTAGCTGTCCTGTTCTCGATGTGTATTCGATGAATGAAGCCGGCCCCATCGCCTGTTATGAAGATGCATTTCAGGGCCATGTATTACTGCAACCGCAACTTTACGTTGAGATTCTGGATCGACACGGGCAGGTGGTTGAGGAGGGTGAACGGGGTGAGATTGTGCTGACGGGCGGATTCAATTTTTGTTTACCATTAATACGTTATCGCACGGGTGACTTTGCCAGTTTGAAATTTACAGGCGCAATACCTGTGCTTGAAAACTTATCCGGTCGTCAGCCAGTGCGCTATCGCATCGCTTCCGGTGTGTGGATTAATAATATCGACATCACGCATGCACTCTCGATACTGCCCATCCCGCAGTATGCTGTACACCAGCTAGCGGATGGCAGCATGACACTGAAGCTGCCGCTGGCGGCCAGTGTGTATTCAAAAGCGGCCATTCAAATTCTGCAAGACCTGTTTCAGGGGAATAGAATTTTGCTTGAAACCATTCATCCTGATGACAAAATGATTCAGTACACATCGGATCTGGAAGGAGCGTTATTGTAATGACCGGACTGGAATTCGCCGCAAATGTGGTAACGGCTTTATCTGTTTTTCTGGCGGGCAGAAATAGTGTGCATACGTGGTGGAGTGGCATCATCGGCTGCATCCTGTTTGCACTGATGTTTTATCAGGTAAAGCTGTATGCGGATGTTGCGTTGCAAGGTTTTTTTGTTGTGACCAGTGTTCTGGGCTGGTATCAGTGGTTGTACGGTCGCAGTGGGCGAGAACTGGCTATTGCACAGACATCGTGGAATGTTCTGGCGGGTATGTTGATCACGGGTGTTGTGGTGACATTTATTTATGGTTATCTATTGCATCATTACACCGATGCCTATGCGCCTTTTGTTGATTCTGCGGTGCTGGCTTTTAGTGTGCTTGCACAATTGCTTTTAATGAAGCGTCGAGTTGAAACCTGGCTGTTTTGGTTACTGGTCAACAGCATTGCGATTCCTCTGTATGCCAGTCGCGAACTGTATTTCACAGCGGCACTGTATTCCGTTTACTGGGTTAATGCGGTGGTCGCCTGGTATGAATGGCGTCGCCAGATGTCAGCTGTGCACGCAGCCATTCCAGAGGATGCATAATGCGTGAACGTTTTCAGTGTGGACTGGTGGTTGGCAAATTCAGTCCATTGCATGGGGGTCATGAACTGGTTATCAATACCGCATGTGATCAATGCGCTGAGGTTATTGTTATCAGTTATTCAAAACCGGAGTTCGCGTGTTGTCCGGCAGATGTGCGTAAACGCTGGTTAGAAAACAGGTTTCCGGATGTGACATGTCTGGTATTGGATGCAACAAAGCTGGATGCGATCTGTTGTGATAAAGGCATAGCGAAACCGCCGGTGATTCCAGCCAATGACGCACCGGATCACGATCATCGGATTTTTATCGCCTGGGTCTGCCAGAACATTTTGAAAAAAATGGTGGATGCGGTTTTTACCAGTGAAGACTATGGCGATGGCTTCGCCGTTGTGCTGTCAGATTATTTTACAAACTATGCAGGAACAGCCCGTTCGGTGACGCATGTCAGTGTCGATCGCAACCGAAAA
>JANOOU010000207.1:0-7623 GCA_031421475.1 Gammaproteobacteria bacterium
CCGATGCCTGGCCACCTGTAACAGGCCCACAGCATTATCCCATGCACTGCCATGCAGAACCGTCGCAAACAGCCGCAGGCGGCATGTACCCACATGGCATGCACACTGTCATAGATTTGGGACACACGCCGTCGGCAGAACCAAAACTGTAAGCAATATCTTTATTTCTGTATTGCCTTAAAAACTTGGTAACTTAAAAGTCTGGTGACTTAAAAATCTTATAACTTAAAAATCTGGAGAGTATAAAAATGGCTTCTAACAATACAACATATACACCGGGTGGATCGTATAGTGGTGGATCTTATGGTGGCGGATCGTACGGCGGTGCATGCCGCGATGCTGGCATTACCGGTAATTGCGGACTGTATACGGCATCACCCGCCACACCCAATAAAGTGACGCCGAACAAATCGTTTAGTCGATATATGGTGATGGGTGCCAGTCATTCGGTTAATACAAAAGCGAAAGGCGCTGTTAGTTTCAAAATATTTGCATTTGGTGGTGATGGCGGACAGTTCGATGGTTATATTCCTAACCCGATGATGCGCGTTAAACAGGGCGATATCGTCCATACCAGTCTGAATGTATGGTTGCCGCACACCATCCATCATCACGGTATTGATCCAGATGCATTCAATGATGGTGTCGGTCATCATTCATTTGATGTACTAGGTAGTTATACCTACCAGTGGAAAGCATCACAAGCCGGCACCTATTTTTATCATTGCCATACTAATACAGTGCTGCATGCTGAAATGGGCATGTACGGACCTCTTATTATTGATCCACCCAGCGGCCCAGGAACTGCTTTTGAAGGTGGCCCTGCATATGATGTTGAAGCCATCTGGGCCGTTGATGAGATTGACACCTCATGGCATTGTTTACCCTGGGATGCGGCATTATGCGGTGGCGATGCGGGGCTGAATGATTTTAATCCCGATATTTTTATAATCAATGGCAAAGGCGATGCGGATACTGAAACACATGCCAGTGTTGCGGTTAGTGCACGTGTCGGCCAGAAAATTTTAATTCGATATATTCAGGCAGGTTATATCCCCCAGAAAATCACTTTCAACGGCGTTAGTACCACATCTGGTTTAGGTGCAGTCACCGTTATTGCAGAAGACGGCCGGCCTTTACTGAAGGCAGAAACATTGCCGATATCAGGCGGGCAGTCCAGCGATACAATGACGCCGGCTGAACGCAAGGAATTTTATATTACACCAAAAGCAGCAGGAAAATATCTGGTAAAGATTGAGTTCTTGCACTGGATCCAGGGAACAGTAGTCGGCACGATTCAGACCTATATAAACGTAACGGCCTGATATCGTCTAACACCATGTGACGTCACTACGCGCCACATGGTGTTGTTTTTTTCATCAATAAAGCCCTGTTTATGAAAATACCAAACGTAAAAATACTAACTCTATCCGGTATGGTTTTTTTAGGATTTTTATTACTGCTGTTTACCGCTACAGACTCCGAAAAAACAACTCCAAATCAACAACAACTCGATAGAATGTTATATGAAGCATCAGGTCGTGGCGATATAAAAAAAATCAGTGAACTACTTCTCAGTGGCGCCAATGTAAACAAGGCACACGAACCGGGTAATATGACACCCTTAATTATTGCAGCCGAAAACAATATAACGGTTGTAACCTTGTTAATAAAACAGGGTGCCCATCCAAACTGGCAAAACCAGCAAGGAAAAACCGCTTTAACCATCGCAACCTATGCCAACAAAACAGACATCGTAAAACTGTTGGTTCAACACGGTGCCGATCCAGATATTATTGATGATTTTGGCGATACCGCCCTTATGTCAGCCGTGTTTCGTGGCAACCCGGACCTGGTTCAGTATTTTGTTGAACTCGGTGCTGATCCACTGCAGGACAACAAACAGGGCGACTCTGCATTAGATGTAGCAATCCGGCTGGTGTCTTATGTTGAAAAAATGGATGACACAACCTCGCATGATCACCATCATGGTGATGACGATCACGTTGTAACCGATAAAAAATCGGCCTTAATTGATCGGAATAAAATAGTTAAAATACTGCAATCAGAAATATGATGTAGAAACTATCCAGCGTTAAATACGCTCATAGCAAAACAAAAGCGGGTACCCATATTAACCTGGCTGGATACGCTGATTTTCTCGCCGTGCAGTTCCAGTATGCGCTTTACAATGGAAAGACCGAGCCCGGCATGACTGCCTTTACGGTGTTTGTTTTGAGCCTGATAAAACTGATCAAATATTTTCGGCACATCGTCTGCTTCAATACCACAGCCTGAATCCGTAACTTCAATATTAATTTTATTATCGACATGCTTGCTCGTTACCATAATACTGTCGCCAGGTTTCGAGAAGGTAAACGCATTTTCGATCAAATTATCCATTACGCGTTCAATCAAACAGATATCAGCGTAAACAAATGGCATGCCTTCCTCGCAATGACATTTGAGCGTGACACCATCGTGCGCATGGCTGCTGGAAAATTTCTGCACCACATCCATTAACAGCTCGCCGATAGGAAATGGCTCCAAATTCGGTTTAACTTCTTTCATATCGAGTTTTGCCAGCTCAAACAGGCTCTCCACCAGTTTGGCCAGGCGTTTACTATGGCGCAACGCCACGGCAAGATATTGCTGTTTTTCCTGCTCGCTGATGTTATTACTCAAACTCATGGTTTCAAGATATCCCTGCATGGCAGCAACCGGGGTTCTTAAATCATGCGATACATTGGCTACCAATTCCCGGCGCATATGATCCTGGTTGGATAACTGGTTAAATTGATTGAGTGTGTGTTTCGTTAACGCGCTGAAGCTGGCACAGAGCTGATCAATTTCATCACCCGATTCTTTATAGGGTAACAAAACAGTGGGTTGTTGCAAAAACCCGCTATTGGCAAACTGGTTCACCGCAGCCGCCAACATGCGCAATCGTTTAGTCAAACTATAAAAAAGAAATAATCCAATTAAAAGTCCAACCGATAAACTGATTGCAACCGCCCAGGCACTGACTTTTAACAGATAGGGATTTTTTAGAATATCGTTTATGGCATCATATTCTTCACCTTGTAATACCACATACAAATAGCCATCCGGATTTTGCTGGCTCGGCACATAGGTGACTGAAAACGCTTTTTGTTTGTCGAGACTACGAGGGTCGTCACCTACAACCAGTTCGCCCTTCAATATTTTTTCAATGGGTGCAAGCGATACGTGTTTACGTTTTACTTTGTCTGGCTCGGCAGAAAATGCCAATATTTTACCGGACATATCCAATAGATAAATTTCAATGGCTGGATTCACCATCATGTAATCGTGGAAAAGATTTTTTAATGCCTTCTGATCAATTTTATCCTGTTGCACCAGGTTTCGATCTGCCACCAAGTTTTTTGCCAAATTACGATTCACTTCTTGATTTAAATTTTGCAAATAACCGCTGGTTGCATACAAGGTGCTGAATCCGTAAATCAAACCCATACACAACAACAGGAACACCAATGCGGCGGATAATTTCGTATAAAGTGTTTTAAATATCATAACAATGGCCGGAATTTGTAGCCCACACCCCAGGCGGTGAGAATATATTCGGGCGTAGCCGGATTTTTTTCTATTTTTGCGCGCAAGCGGTTAATATGAGAATTGACTGTATGTTCATAACCTTCATGGCTATAACCCCAGACCTGATCCAATAACTGAATACGGGTAAAAACCTGCCCTGGATGCAATGAAAAATACAACAGCAAATCAAACTCTTTTGCTGTGAGTTTTATTTCTTTTTTATTGAGCAGCACCTCTCTGCTGCCGGGATTGATTACCAGATCACCCACCGTTATAACATCATAATTGGCATGACTGGCATTAACATGCTGCAATTCCGAGCGTCTAAACAGTGCTTTAACACGTGCGACTAATTCAAGAACACTAAACGGCTTGGTAAGATAGTCATCTGCACCTAACTCCAGCCCCAGCACTCTATCGAGCTCGGTAGACTTTGCGGTGAGCATCAAAACCGGTGTATGCGGATGAGATTTTCGAATTTCTTTGCAGATATCGATACCATTCATTGAAGGCAACATAATGTCGAGAACAGCCAGATCAAACGATCCAGCCACGAAAGTAGCCAGCCCGATCTTTCCATCTTCACAAATCGTGGACTGACAATCCAGGTTCAGCAAATGTAATTGCACCAGACTCGCAATGTCAGCATCATCTTCGATTATCAAAACTTTTCTTTTCATGAAATAACATAACTCTCACCCGCCACACCGTGACGAATGAGAGTTATGGATAGTCTCCTAAAAATTAATCGCAATCTTTTTGGTTGCGCTGGGAATTTCCAGACTCATTTTTACCACAACTAATAGTGATTTCCAATTCAGCTACCGGATTTAACCAGCGATGCACACGACTGTTAAGATCGCTAATACCGGTCGTGTTGTCGAAATCACCCAGGTTATTGGGGTGTACGTGTACCACAGGATTAATTTCATGGTCAATTACACCACTGCCACCTGTGCCTGAATGACCACCTGGATCGCCGGGGATACCGCGAACACCGGGGGCGCCACCGCCTGTAACCAGCTCATCGTTGGCTTCAGTACCGGCATCATAACCGTTTAAATAATAGGTGTAGACACCGGGTTTAGATGGCAATTAAAGTGAGTCTTCAGCAACGAAGCCATCATTCGTAGGCAACAACATGGATGCAAGGGATAAATAGCGATTTTTCTTATTGGTTATAGATATCGTTGCCGTTGTACTAGCGCCAGGTGCCAGACGACCAGAAGCCGGATTGGCAACATAGTTTGCACCATAACTCTCAGCATCGGCCACCATACCACTGATATCACCACCTTCTGCCATCTTTTGCAGATTAAACGAAGCAGGCATGCTCAGTTCATAAAAATCCAGATTATTGGAATGCACAGCGATTATCAACGGGGTAAAGTAGATTTGAGCAGTCAGGTTGGTTACTTTTACGGTAACATCTTTAGCTACAACCGTTTGTGAAATGGCCGAAGCCAGGATAAGACCAGCAGTTAGCAATTGTGTTTTCATATTTTCTCTCCATACATGTTAATTAAGGAAGCTCTGAATAACGCCATCCTGGCGTTCTCAGAGCACGAAAAACAAAAATGTCATTTTTACCCATGTTTATTTTTTCATGACTCCATTTTTAATCACTTGCGTGATTGAAAATGGCGGCACATCTCGGCAATTGCTCCTGCATTGCTCTACCTTCCGCCATCCATAGCGGTCGCTTGTGCCGCAAGGAACCTCTGACTTATTCAGAGGTTCCTTAACAGCGAGGGAGAGTATGCTGATCAAGTTTCGCGAAAGCCTCACAGAAAAATCACATTTTTATCACGACCCATTATGGGCAATTAACTCAATCGACTACTGCATTACACGGATTGTGAAATTTTTACCGCCTGTTTATTTCTTCATGGCTTCATTTTCAATCACTAAGGTGATTGAAAATGGCGAATAAACAAAAATGATATTTTTGTTTATTCGCGCTCGGGTACGCCAGGATGGCGTTATTCAGAGATTCCTTAAATAGTTAACAGCCAGGCTGAGATTCAGTGGCGTTAAAAGCCCGGCTGCATTACTCTTCGTCACATCACACATTGAGAACTGATCATGGCCTCTATTCGTAACATCCTCATCATCGTTATTTTCACCCACCTGCTCGTTACCTCCGCACTGGCCGCAAATGCCAGGGTCGCATTTAGTCAGGGCCAGACGCATCTATCTTTGGTGGGCGGCAGTGGTTATGCCTTCAATAACAACTATTTTGTGCTGGGTGCCGGTGCCAGCTACTACGTGCTGGACGGCTTAAGCCTCGGTCTGCACGCCGAAACCTGGAACGGCGGCACCCCCGGCATCCGCAAAGTCACACCTTCGATACAGTATGTATTTTACCAAGTGCCCAGCTTCCAGCCTTACCTCGGCGCCTATTATCGCCGCACTTATATCGACGACCTCCCAGATATTGACTCTGCAGCAGGGCGCGCGGGCATTTATATCCGTAGTGGAAACAATCTTTATATCGGCATCGGCGGTGTGTACGAGTCGTACCTGAATTGCGATGAAACCCTATACATAAAGTGCACCGACTCGTACCCGGAATTCAGCATTACCGTTGCATTCTAAAAATGCTCTGATTACTTCAGGGTAGCCGCCGCGGCACCAGAATGTGCTGTGCCTGCACACCTTGCAACCCAGCACAACCCACAGTGAGAGTTTTATGAAATCAAGTTTTGTCCATAAAGCGTTTTGTTTTACTCGTAGCCTGCGCCGTTAAGGGATCATCCGGCCAATAATGTTTTTTATATTTTCCACACAATTCTTTTTTCACTTCAAAGTAGGTTGTTTGCCAGAAGCTGGCAAGATCTTGCGTAACCTGCATCGGCTGATAACCCGGTGATAATAAATGTATAAGTAATTTGACCTGCCCGTTAATAATAGCCGGTGTGTGTTGTTGGCCAAACAATTCCTGCAAACGCACCGCCAGTACCGGCACGAGTGGATCGCTGTAATCAATCGTTATGCGCGAACCACTGGGAACATCCATGTGTATAGGCGCCAGTTCATCCAGGATTTTTTGTTGCATCCAGGGAATCGTCGCGGTCAATATGGTGTGCAAATTCAGTGATTGCAGTTTTTTTATACTGTTTTGGCCATTTAAATGCGGCAACAGCCAGTCATGCATATTCTGCAGTAAATAAGCATCATCCATATTCGGCAAATCCACTTGTGCCAGTTGATGGCTTAATGCGGGTGTGGATGCCTGGTTATAATTTAAAAACTGTACACGTTGCTTTAATAACAGCGCTTCCTTGCTCCACGGCAAACAGGACAAACCGTTTTGTTTTACGCCTTCCAGCAAGGCAAGGTGTATCGCATCACGGCTCGCTGATTCATCCGGCGATTCATTTAATATTAAAGCGCCGAGTTTAATTACCTTACTGGCTTCAACACGTTGTGATGTGGTATTCCATATGACATGACTGATATTTTTAATGCGAGCAGAAAAATATTCTTCCAGCTGTTGCAGTGTAATATCTGCCGCTTTGTAAATTCTGGCTTCACGTTGCTGGCCATCCAGATCGGCCACCACAATATACTCGGCTCCCATCATTCATCATATTGAGCCAGCATGGCGCCCTTGCCATTACTTAACAGGTAACGTTGATCCTGTGTGTGTCGACTCTGGGCGATACGGTCCGGGTAAGCGAAGGCCAGCATGACGCCTGTCGTCAAATTATTCATTACAGATTCGTCATTTCTACTTATATTTAATGATTTTATTTTTTGATGAAACTGATCCGCCGTTTTAATCACCAGCTGACATTGCCACTTATCAACTATCGAATCATTATTGGTTACATTTTTTATGTTGCGCAAAACCTCCAGTCGTTTTTGCACATCGGAAGAACGACTGGCCTCGCCACGGAAAATATCCCGCTCCGTTAACAAGGCCGCAATCAAACAGGCATCATATGCAAAGCCTAAACCGGCACTCTTCACCATCATCTGCGCCAACCGTGGATGCGCACCGACTTGTAATAATTGCTTACCGTGTACCGTCATTCGAAAATCATC
>JANOOU010000208.1:0-5633 GCA_031421475.1 Gammaproteobacteria bacterium
ACTGTGGATGTATTCAAATCCAGACCACTGGTATTTATGGCGCGAATTTCAACCGGTGCCGTGCCGCTACCTGCTATGCCCAATTTGTGTGCTGCCGCATACGATAAATCGATGATGCGCCCCGGGTGAAATGGCCCGCGATCATTTACTTTAACAATTAGTTTCTGGCCAGTATCGCTACGCTTTACTTCAACATAGGTAGGCAATGGCAAGGTTTTATGGGCGGCTGTCATGGCATACATGTCGTAAGGCTCGCCACTGGATGTTTTTTTGCCATGAAATTTGGTGCCATACCACGACGCCTCGCCGCTCTGCACAAAATCTTCGCTGGATTTCATGACCTGATAGGTTTGACCCAAGACTGTATAAGAATCAGGATTGCCATATCGGCTCAAAGGTTCGTTAGCCGGCTTGGCATTACGAATTTTTTCCGGATTGGGATTAAAGCCCTCGGGTGCCTTATCGTGTACCGCACACGAGCTGAGTAAAACTGCAATCATTAAAATACTGCCAAAATAATACTGCATCATTGCACCGTATTGTATTCAGCAAACAATGCCTGACTTAACTGAAACACAGCCAGGGCGTATAACGGACTGCGGTTATAACGGGTTATCACGTAAAAATTATCCAGGCCCAGCCAATATTCGGCACCTTCGATGCCCTCGAAGTGCAGCAATACAGCTTGTGCTTTTTCCGAGAATGCGTAAATTGGGATAACGCCTTGCTGCCTAAATTCAGCCACCAGCTTGTTAGGTTTGATTTGCGTACTAACCAGGCCTGACACATTCTCTGTAACCGAAGCACGCGATATCACCGGCTCGCCGGTTTTCCATCCGTTCACTTTGAAATAATTTGCCACGCTACCCACTACATCGGCAGTATTGTTCCATAAATCCCGTTTACCATCGCCATCGAAGTCGATGGCGAAATTCCGAAAACTGGACGGAATAAATTGCGGCATACCCATGGCGCCGGCATAGGAACCGCGCATTTCACGTGGATCAATTTTTTCTTCGCGCACCATCAACAAATATTCTTCGAGTTCTTTACGAAAGAATGTTGCTCGCGGCGCGTAATCAAATCCCAGTGTGGTGAGTGCATCCAGCACCAAATAATTGCCGCTGCGTTTGCCATAGAATGTTTCAACGCCAATAATGGCAACTATCACTTCGGCAGGTACGCCGAACTGTTTCTCTGCGCGCTGCAATACATCCTTGTTTATTTTCCAGAATGCAACACCTTGCTGTATGCGCTCATTGGTTATAAAGATCGGGCGATACTCTTTCCAGGATTTTCCTTCAGCAGGTTTGGCTATGGTTTCAAGGATGCCTGTCTGTGGCGTAACCATCTCCATCCAATAACCAAGCTGGTTACGATCGTACTGATGCTTCGCCACCATTTCGTTGATAAATACCTGCACGTCATCCCGTTCGCCGTAATGTGCCTGGGCAGTTGCCGAAAAACACAGTGCCGATAGTAATAGCGATGTTGCATAAAAAACCTTAAGCATTTTTTTAATTGTCCTTATCTTGACCACAATCTACGATGTGAATTGATCGACATTAACATGCCAAATCCGGCCATCAGCGTCACCATGGAAGTACCGCCGTAACTTATTAATGGCAAGGGCACACCGACAACCGGAAGAATGCCTGACACCATACCAACATTCACAAACAAGTAAACGAAAAATGTCAGACTTAAACTGCCACCCAATAACCGGCTATAGGTATCTTGCGCCTGTGCAGCAATCGTTAATCCGCGAAAAATCACAAAGGCATAGAGTGACAGCAGCAGCAGGGCACCGATTAATCCGAACTCCTCCCCGAACACTGCAAATATAAAGTCAGTGGACTGTTCTGGCAAAAAATCCAGATGCGATTGCGTTCCATTAAACCAACCGCGGCCATACGGCCCACCGGATCCGATTGCAATTTTGGATTGAATAATATGATAACCAGCACCCAATGGATCGCGTTCAGGGTTTAAAAAAGTAGTGACGCGCATGCGTTGGTAATCATGCATAAAATGCCAGGCCACGGGGAACAGCGCAGCCCCGCCTATTGCTATACCTGCCATTAATCGCCAGCTGACGCCGGCGAGAAAAATCACAAAAAAACCGGCGGCCATAATCAGTAATGCCGTTCCCAAATCGGGCTGTTTGGCAATTAACAAGGTGGGTACCACTACCAACAATGCCGCAACCAATAAGATTTTATAACTGGGTGGCAATACCCGTTCCGAAAAAAACCAGGCGATCATCATCGGTGTCGCCAGCTTCATCATTTCGGATGGCTGGAACCGCATCACTCCTATATCCAGCCAACGCTGCGCACCCTTGCCTATATCACCCACTGCCAGCACCAGAATCAATAGAATCACCCCCAGAATATAAATAATGGGTGACCAGAAACGCAAAAATGATACCGGCAGCTGCGCCAATCCCAACATCAATATAAACGCCAGTAAAATATGCATCAATTTATTGGCGATCAAATCCGCATCCTGATGACTGGCGCTATAAACCACACCCAGCCCCACTGTCAGTAACAACACAATTCCAAACAATAAATACGCATCCAGATGCAACCACTGCAAAAGCTTTACAGTAAAACCGCGGCCACCTTGTTTCGACTCAATTTCATGGCTGAACATTTTTTAGACTCTCAGGGTTTGCAACCGGTAGTTGTTTCGGAATCCAGGCATCAATAATCTTGCGCGCCACCGGTGCGGCCACACTACTGCCATGGCCACCATTTTCAACAATTACGCCGATGGCAATTTGCGGGTCGTCGATCGGAGCAAAAACAATAAAAAGCGCATGATCACGCATCTTTTTTGCGACATTGAGTTCGTCATATTCCTTATCCTGGGCAACCCCGAACACCTGCGCTGTACCGGTTTTACCCGCCATCTTAAACGGCAAATTCAGACCTGCTGCCCGCGCGGTGCCACGCGGGCCATGCAACACACTCACCATGCCATCAATCACCTGTTGCCAATCCGCTGGCCGTGTGACATGCACCGCCTCTGTCAGCACGGGTACTACGTTCTGCTGGCCACCTGTGGCCACGTCGCGTATGGATTTAACCAGATGTGGCTGCGCGGCAATACCGCGTGTAGCCAACATCGAGGTCGATGTTGCCAACTGTAACGGTGTCGTCAACATATATCCCTGACCAATACCGGTAATGACGGTTTCACCGGGATACCACACCGTGCCACGAGCACGCTTCTTCCATTCACGTGAGGGCAAGATACCGGGACGTTCACCCACACTATCGATACCGGTTATACGACCAAAACCAAAATGCTGTAAAAAGCCCTGTATCTTGTCTATACCCATCCGATTGGCCAACTCGTAGTAATACACATCGCAGGACTGGGCGATGGCCTGCTCCAGATTAATCGTGCCATGACCTTCTTTTTTCCAGTCGCGGTAACGTCGAGCCTCACCCGGCAACATAAAATAACCGCGACAGAAAATAGATTCATGCGGCCGGATTGTATGTTCTTCCAGGCCTGCCAAACCCATGAAAGGCTTGATGGTAGAGCCCGGCGGATATTGGCCTGAAATCGCGCGATTGAACAATGGGCGATCTTCCGAGGTATTGAGGCGGTTGTAATCCTCATAACCGATACCATGCACAAATAAATTAAGATCAAAACCCGGCAGGCTGGCCATCACCAGAACCTCACCGGTCTTGGGCACCATGGCAACCACCGCGCCGTTATAGCCAGCCAGGGCATCTTCGGCCACGGTTTGTAAATCCATATCAATACTCAGAACCAAGTCCTTGCCGGGTACTGGCCGGGTTTTATCCAGCACCCGCAGGGCACGACCTTCCGCATTCACTTCAATACTCTGGTAACCCACCTTGCCATGCAGCTCGTTTTCATAACGTTTCTCCAAACCCACCTTGCCGATATGGTTGGTACCGGCATAATTCACCGCGTCCAGGCCCAGCAGGTCTTCGTCATCAATGCGGCTAACGTAACCAATAATATGAGAGGCGCGCTCACCCAGCGGATAATACCGGCTGAGCTGTGCGGCCACTTCAACCCCCCTAAAACGATGCCGATCCTGCGCCAAACGCGCCACTTCCACTTCGGACAGCTTGGTACGCAAAGGCACAGCTTCGAAGCCACGGCTATTTTTAACCGCCTTATTAAACAACCGCAGGGTTTCTTCATCCAGAACAACCAGCTTACCCAGCTCCGCCAGGGTGGCCGCCATATCGGGGACTTGCTCGGGCACCAGCTCCAGCCGATACGACGGGCGATTTTCTGCCATCACCACGCCGTTACGGTCGTAAATCAAACCACGATTAGGCGCTATGGCCACTAATCGAACGCTATTACTTTCAGACAGGGTTTTGAAATGACCATATTGATAAAGCTGCAGATACAACAAACGCCCCAGCAACACCAGCAGCAACACCAGCACAATCACCGACGCCACCAGCGCGCGTTGCTGGAACACACGAATTTCATACAAATGATCTTTAATGTGAGTACGTCGAAACATCTACCGCTAACTACCCCGCAAAAAATGACTGGCTGATGTCACGAATACAATATTGATCCGGCACGATTTAAACATGAATACCGTTCGCCCTGAGCCCTTCGACTTCGCTCAGGACAGGCTTGTCGAAGGGCTCAGCACGAACGGACTCGCGAATAAACCTGGCCGGGTCAAAAATAATTGTGTTCCGGCCTGTTTATGGCGCGAAAGTATAACAACAAGCCGACACTAACTTGCTGAAAAAACGACCTGATTTCATTTCAATACTCGACATTGGCTGCGCAATGATTAAAATCCCGGAACCATTTAAACCGCCTTGAGGATTAAAAATGAGAATCGTACTGTTGGGAGCACCGGGTTCAGGTAAAGGCACGCAGGCCAAGATGTTGGTAGAAAAATATGCTGTGCCACAAGTTTCAACAGGCGATTTGTTACGCGCAGCCGTCATGGCGCAAACACCCCTGGGGCGTCAGGCCAAAGCCGTTATGGATGCGGGCCAGCTGGTACCTGACGACATCGTCCTGGGTATGATTCGCGAACGCATCAACAACCCCGATGCCCGCAACGGCTTTATTCTCGATGGTTTCCCGCGCAATATCGAACAGGCTGGAGCACTCGACAGATTACTCGCCGATATGAATCAGCCGCTGGAAACAGCCGTGTTAATAGACGTGGAATTCGAAGAGTTAATGCAACGTCTAACCGGACGATTAACCTGTGAAAGCTGCGGCATGGTGTTCAACCAGTACACCCGGCCACCCATACTGGATGGCGAATGTGACAAATGCGGCGACCGGCTTCACCAGCGTTCAGACGACAACGAAGACACCATTGGTAAACGTCTGCGTGTTTATGAGAACCAGACGAAACCTGTCATCGAGTATTACCGCAAGCAAGACAGGCTATCGACTGTTTCCGGCCAAGGTGCCATTCAGGACATCTATAGCCACCTCCTAAGCGCACTCAGGGCTGCCAGCCTGAAAAAACCGGCATCCATACCCAAACCGGCGCCAGTCGTAGTCAGCACCCGGCCCATCGTCACCAAAACCACCATGCCAGCCAAACCCACCGCCACACAACCGGCCAAACCCGGGTCCGCCATGCC
>JANOOU010000209.1:0-4024 GCA_031421475.1 Gammaproteobacteria bacterium
ATATGTTGCGATTTCCTCCAGCAATAGAGCCTTGACTTGGTCAAGTGCATTTTTTCTAGCGCCAATTTTACTATCCAGTTCACCAGCCTTATAAGAATATTCTCTTATATAAACGCTTTCTGCAGCATTAACAACGTTCAAACCAAGCATCACTAATAATGCAAAAATATAACGAAATTTCATATAAATCACGCTTTAATAAAAAATCCTGAACAAAAAAACGTCACGGGCTTGCAATACTTTATTCGACACCGCACACATACCCGGATTTTTTAACTATAGATTGCGCTAAATTTGTTGTACAACGCCAATCAACAAACTTTACTGCACCTACATCAGGTGTAAATGCCATGAACTTTCCATGACCAAAACTATTGTGCAATCGAATGATTAATTTCCCATTTCTTTCTATTGCGACATCCTCTGTTATATCTTGCTCTGATCTCTGCCACGGCTGATATCCAGCAAAATAGATATTTGAAGGCCACTCATTAGAATGAGCCTTGCGATGCGCTTCCATCTGATTGCGTATAATTTCTGCTTTTTTCATTACGCGCATCACAAGTTTCGATGCATCGATTTCATCTTGCTGTACAGCTGCTACAACTACATCATGCTTGACAGGCGCATCCTTCGAACAACCCGACATATTTTTTGTGATTCTAGCGGGTAAATTCGTAATGCAGTCCCACTCAAGATATTTTCTAGTCTCGTTAACGCCCCAATCTACATATTTTTTATATACGAATTTCGGACTATATCCATAATACGCAGCCTCTCCAAAATTTTTGTTCAAATATACCTTCAGGCGGCCATCATCTTCTATTACGATACGCTCCAACGCTTCGATACTCCCACTGTTAGAGAATGCCGCATGGCTATTGTATATAGCATCTATCTTTATACGAAGCTGATCAGGTGACGTTAACAATTCACCTCGATCATAAAAATATCTTTCCGATTCAAATTTAAGAGTATATAAGGGAGCTATAGCTGCAGAAAACTGGATAAACAACACATCGTCCGACAGCTTATTTGAATTAGCCGGTGATACATGTAATGTAAAAAATAATAACACAAGAAAAACGGCTTTAGAAGTGCTGAGCACACATGCCATGATTACACCCCAAAAATAACTTAAAATTTTCCCGATGCCTGCAAATCCGCGTGATAAGACGATCTCACCATCGGCCCACTTGCCACCTGCGAAAAACCCAGGTCCACGGCAATAACTTTTAACTCGTTAAATTTTTCCGGTGTAACGAATCGATGTACGGGCAAATGATG
Source organism: Gammaproteobacteria bacterium (assembly GCA_031421475.1). Lineage (GTDB taxonomy): Bacteria > Pseudomonadota > Gammaproteobacteria > SZUA-229 > SZUA-229 > JACPVK01. The sequence continues at coordinate 1,288 of JANOOU010000209.1, forward strand.
CCGGCTGGGTTGCAAATACTGGCCTAGTGTCAACATATCAACATGGTATGCGCGTAGATCTTTTAACACGTCGATGACTTCTTCATCGGTTTCGCCCAGGCCCAGCATCAAACCGGATTTGGTGGGTACACTGGAAATATTTTTATGCGCGGCCAACAATTGCAACGAGCCAATGTAATCCGCACCCGGTCGTGCCTGTTTGTACAAACGTGGAACGGTTTCGAGGTTATGATTGAACACATCCGGTGGTGTTTGTTTGAGAATGTTCAGTGCAATGTCGACACGGCCACGGAAATCCGGTACCAGCACTTCAATTTTTATATGCGGACTTAATTCGCGGGTGCGGCGTATGCAGTGCACAAAATGTTCGGCGCCACCATCGCGCAAGTCATCGCGATCGACGGAGGTGATCACGACATATTGCAAACCCATGGCTGCGATAGTCGTTGCAAGATTTTCCGGTTCGTTAGTATCAAGCGCCAGCGGTCGGCCATGACTAACATCGCAAAATGGGCAACGGCGGGTGCAGATTTCGCCCATGATCATAAACGTCGCCGTACCGTGACTAAAACATTCACCCAGATTCGGGCACGAGGCTTCTTCGCATACGGTGAATAATTTATTCTCACGCAATATTTTTTTAAGCTTTTGAACTTTAGGGCCCACTGGAGCCAGTGCGCGTATCCACGATGGCTTGCGCGGCATGGTTTCAGTTATTTCGATTTTAACCGGAATGCGCGCAACTTTTTCTGCAGCGGTTTGTTTGACACCCGCAATTACTTTTTTACTGTCATTCATGGCTACTCACTTGCTCAATGCCGAACTGATATTGAATATTTTTTAATAATGCCGATGCAACCTGCTCTACTGAAATCTGTAAACCCAGCCGCTGCAAGCTGGTGACTTCCATGCCGGCATAACCACAGGGATTAATGCGCGTGAACGGTGTCAAATCCATATTTACATTTAAACTTAACCCATGATAGCAGCTGCCACTCTTAACACGTAAACCCAGAGCAGCGATTTTTTGGCCTTGTACATAAACACCCGGCGCATCTTTACGCGCGACAGCCACAATGTTTTCACTGGCCAGATAATGAATAACCGAACACTCCAGTCGGGTAACTATGTCACGTATACCCAAAACATTACGTCGCACATCCAATAAAATATAAACAATTAACTGACCCGGCCCATGATAGGTTACCTGACCACCGCGATCGGTTTTAATTAACGGAATATTTCCGGCATCCAGTACATGCTCGGCCTTGCCGTTTAATCCCAGCGTAAACACGGGGTGATGTTGCAACATCCATATCTCATCCGCCGTATCGGGCTGACGTGTTTGATTGAATGTCTGCATACGCTGAAATATATCGGCGTAATCACACAGCCCCCAATATCGAACCACCACCGGTGAGGCAAATCCAGTCACAGCGCATAGAGCACATGTTCGCAGGCAGTCAGATCCTGATAGATATCATCCAGCTGCTGTTTGCTTTGTGCCGTAACCGTTAACGTAATACTGGTGTAGGTACCGTTTTTACTCGCGATGATACTGATAGCATCCTCAGTTATATCGGGCACGTATCGGCGTACGATCTCCCACACGGCAAGCTCCAGTGCAGGTCCGGATTTTCCCATGGCTTTAACAGAAAATTGACAGGGAAATTTAAGGAGTGATGTTTGATTGCTGTCGTCATTCACAACACGGCACCCGGATGTTTGCCCAGGGACAACTGATTTTTATAATCCTGATAAATATCGATCATACGATGCCAGATAACACCCGGCTGTCCATTACCAACAGGCTTACCATCAAGCTGAACGATAGGCAAAATTTCCCGCGTCGAACTGGTCATCCAGATTTCATCCGCCGCGCGCAAATCAGCTTCACTGATAGCTTGCTCGGCATATGCCATGTGGTGCTGCTGCGCCTGCTCCAGTATTAAATCGCGCGTGATGCCGGGTAGTAATAATGGCCCTTTAGGCGGTGTAATTATTAAACCGTGTTTGACGATAAAGATATTACTGGCCGCACCTTCCGTTGCAAAACCATTACGCAATAAAATGGCCTCCGCTGCGTTGGCATCCACCGCCTGCTGCCGTGCCAGCACATTGGCCAACAAGGCCGTGGATTTTATATGGCAGGCATGCCAGCGAATATCATCCAGTGTGATGGCAGCAACACCCTGCTCTAGCACTTGTTTACTAACCGGTAATAAAGGACTGCTCATACAAAACACGGTGTGCTGCACCTGTGCCGGAAACGCGTGATCACGTTTTGCGGCCACACCACGGGTAACCTGTATATAAATGTATTGATCGTCGCCGCTATTTTTTTGAATCAGTTCATTAAGCACAGCGGTCCAGCGTGCATCACTTAAAGGGTTGCTCAACCGGATGCCATCAAGACTGTCTTGCAGTCTTCGCAAATGCTCGCTCAGGCGCAGCAAGCACCGTCCATAGGCCGGAATCACTTCATAAACACCGTCACCAAACAAAAAGCCGCGATCCAGCACGGATATCTGTGCCTGATCAATCGGCATAAATTGTCCGTTGAGATAAATGGTTTTTATAAAATCAATGTCGAGCGCAGTCATCGTGCAAAGTTCTTATTGAAAGAACCGTATCAAATAATCGCGTGCACGTTGCCACAAGCTGCCTTCAGCAACCGCCCGCAATGCCACCAGCGGGCGTGTCAGTAATTCCTTTCCATCGAGCATGATACGCAAGG
>JANOOU010000210.1:0-2008 GCA_031421475.1 Gammaproteobacteria bacterium
TGGCCATCAGCAAGGCGTTTCTTGCTGTAGAAGGTGATAACGCAGCGACATCCAGTCGTATTCACGAAACCGTTGAACAGATTACAACACAGGTGATCAACGCTTTGTTCCGGCATTTACCTGATAGTGCAACACTGCACATCGAGAATATTCAGGATCAGGTTGAACTGGCATTAATGCGTAGCGGCGAGCAACGTGTGGCGCGTGCGTATGTTTTGTATCGCGAACAGCGTGCGCAATTGCGTGTTACTGCAGAGAATCAATTTGATATAAAACCCGAATCAACCCTGGACATAACGCGCGCCGATGGTACACGCCATGCAATGAATAAAAAACGTTTGTTGCAGCTAATAGGCGAGGCCGCCGAAGGTTTGCAGAGCGTTGAGCCTGAATTGATTTACCAGCAAACATTGCGGCATGTGTTTGATGGTATAGCCGAAGACGAATTATATGAATCACTCATACTGAGCGCGCGTAGCCTGATTGAGCGCGAGCCCGATTACAGTTTGATAGCAGCACGGTTGTTACTGGATAAATTACGTAGAGAAGCGCTGAGTTATATTTATAAACAGCGTCGTGAAGCAACGCAGAATGAGATGCGCGATGTGTACCCGGACTATTTTAAAAATTACATTAAACGTGCGGTTGAACGGGAATTGCTAGACGCTGAATTGCTGCGTTTTGATTTGGGCAGACTGGGCGCGGCCATTGAAGCAGATCGTGATTTGCAATTTGGCTATCTGGGATTACAAACACTGTACGATCGATACTTTATACATGCAGACAACACCCGTATTGAATTACCGCAGGCATTTTTTATGCGTGTGGCCATGGGCCTGGCCAGCCGTGAAGTTGAGCGTGAAGTAAAAGCCATAGAATTTTACCGTTTGTTGTCTTCATTTGATTTCATGAGCTCCACACCGACCCTGTTCAATTCAGGCACCTTGCGGCCACAATTGTCATCTTGTTATTTAACAACCGTACCGGACGATTTGGATGGCATTTATTCCTCACTAAAAGATAATGCATTGTTATCAAAATTTGCCGGTGGTTTGGGTAATGACTGGAGTCGGGTTCGGGGTTTGGGTGCGCATATCAAAGGCACCAATGGAAAATCACAGGGCGTGGTGCCATTTTTAAAAGTAGCGAATGATACCGCTGTGGCGGTGAATCAGGGCGGCAAACGCAAAGGTGCGGTGTGCGCCTATCTTGAAACCTGGCATATCGATATCGAAGAGTTTCTGGAGCTGCGCAAAAATACCGGTGATGAACGCCGTCGCACACATGATATGAATACCGCTAACTGGATACCGGATTTGTTCATGAAGCGTGTTGCCGAAGAAGCCGAGTGGACATTGTTTACGCCCAATGAAGTACCGGATTTGCATGATCTATACGGCAAGCGGTTTGAACAAGCCTATATAGCCTGCGAACAAAAAGCCGATCGTGGGGAAATAAAAATATTCAGACGTATTAATGCCGTGCAACTGTGGCGAAAAATGCTGGGCATGTTATTTGAAACCGGCCACCCTTGGATAACGTTTAAAGATCCCTGCAATATTCGTTATACCAATCAGCATCAAGGTGCTGTGCACAGTTCCAATTTATGCACAGAAATCACCTTGCATACCAACGATCATGAAATTGCCGTGTGTAATCTGGGCTCGGTTAATCTGGCGGCGCATGTTAATGAAAACGGTCTGGACATGGAGAAGCTGGAGCGCACGGTGCGCATTGCGATGCGCATGCTCGATAATGTAGTTGATTACAATTATTACGCCGTGGCTGAAGCCAGACATTCAAATTTACGTCACCGCCCGGTGGGTCTGGGCATTATGGGTTTTCATGATGCGTTGTATAAAGTAAATATGGCGTATAGCAGCCAGCAGGCAGTGGACTTTGCCGACAACACTATGGAAGCCGTGAGTTATTTTGCTATTCAGGCATCGTCGGAGCTGGCAGTGGAACGCGGGCGTTACAGCAGTTATGAAGGATCATTATGGAGCCA
>JANOOU010000211.1:0-5987 GCA_031421475.1 Gammaproteobacteria bacterium
CTAACGTCACCAACTTTGGCGCCTTTGTTGATATTGGTGTACATCAGGATGGACTGGTACATATATCCATGCTCGCCAGCCGTTTCGTGAAAGATCCGCGCGAAGTGGTGAAGGCGGGTGATCTGGTAAAAGTAAAAGTCATGGAAGTCGATGTCAAGCGCCGCCGTATTGCCTTGACCATGCGTCTTGATGACGATAGCCGTGATCAGATCAAACAAACGCCGCGTGATACACCGCGCGCACAGAACACGCAGCGCGAAAAATCGCGCAGCCCGGAACCGGCAGGTAACAGCGCTATGGCGGATGCTTTTTCAAAAGTGTTAAAACGTTAATGAAAAAGATTTGATACGAAGGCTGTGAGTACGGTTTTCGCGATAATTTTTTAATGTTTATATTTTCAATCATGCAGTCACAATTTATACAGGTATTTCATGCTTAATTTTACCAATCTCGCGGTACGCCGTGGCCCTAAATTATTATTTGAACAGGCAACGTTCAGCATTCATAGCGGTTACAAGGTCGGCATTACCGGCGCCAATGGTTGTGGTAAATCCACTTTGTTTGCATTGTTGTTGGGCGAGATGCAAAGCGATCAGGGTTCGGCTGAAATTCCGGCAGGTCTGGCGGTGGCGCATGTTAAACAGGAAACGCCGGGAACAGATCGCGCGGCGATTGAATATGTACTGGATGGCGATATCGAGTTGCGCAGCATTGAGACGAAATTATTGGCTGCAGAAGCGGCCGACGATGGCATGTTGCAGGCCGAGTTGCATTTACAAATGGCTAATATTGATGCGTATACGGCGCCGGCACGTGCGGCGAGAATTTTGCAAGGTTTGGGTTTTAAACCGGATCAACTGGAGTTGCCAGTAAATGAATTTTCCGGTGGCTGGCGTATGCGATTAAATCTGGCGCAGGCGCTGATTTGTCGTTCTGACATGATGTTGCTTGATGAGCCTACCAACCATCTCGATCTGGACGCTGTTATCTGGCTGGAAACCTGGCTTAAAGATTATAAGGGCACTTTGTTGCTGATTTCTCATGACCGCGATTTTCTGGATGCGGTGGTAACACACATGCTGTTTATTGAGCAGCAACGATTAAAAATTTACGCGGGTAATTATTCTGATTTTGAAGTTCGTCGTGCAGAGCAGTTGGCGCAACAACAGTCCATGTTTGTGCGTCAGCAACGCGAAATTGAACATGTGAAACACTTCATTGAGCGCTTCAAGGCCAAGGCGAGTAAAGCCAAGCAGGCGCAAAGTCGTATCAAAACACTGGAGCGTATGGAAATGATTTCGGCAGCACATGTCGATTCTCCGTTTAGTTTCAGTTTTTATGAACCGGCGAGAATGCCCAGTCCACTGATGCATCTTGCGGATGTGGCAGCTGGCTATCCCGGAAAACCTATTCTGTCCGGTGTGAATATGAGTTTGTTGCCCGGTGATCGCATTGGCTTGCTTGGTCATAACGGATCAGGTAAATCGACCTTGATCAAACTCATGGCGGGTGAATTAAAACCATTAAGTGGTGAGCTCACCGTATCGCCAGAATTACGCATTGGTTATTTCGCGCAACAAACGCTGGAGTTGCTGGATCCCAAGGCCAGTGCCATGTTGCATTTGCAGCGCATCAATCAACGTGCCAGTGAGCAGGAGTTACGCTCTTTCCTCGGCAGTTTCGGGTTTAATGGTGATAACGCACTGGTACCGGTGGAGCCATTTTCCGGGGGTGAAAAAGCACGCCTGGTGCTGGCCATGCTGTGTTTTCAAAAACCCAATTTATTACTGCTCGATGAGCCTACCAATCATCTTGATCTGGATATGCGCCATGCCCTGAGCGTGGCCTTGCAGGACTATGTCGGTGCCATGGTGATTGTGTCGCATGACCGGCATTTGTTATCCGCCGTGTGCGAGCATTTTGTGCTGGTTGACGAAGGTCAGGCGCAAACCTTCGACGGTGATATTTCGTCCTATCGCCAATGGTTGTTACAACCGCGTGCGCAAATACGCGAGAGTACAGATAGCAAGGCCAGCCGCAAGGCGCAGCGGCAGCAAGATGTAGCGACCAGCCCGGCCAAGAAAACGAATCCGCAGAATCTGCAAAAACGTCAGCAACAACTGGAGCAGAGCCTGAATCAACTTAACCAGAAACTGCAGGCCAATCACGATGCCATGGCTGAACCCGGCTTGTACAACCCCGAGGGACGTGTTCGTTTGCAAGTATTAACCGAGAAACAGACTGAGTTGAAACAGCAACTTGCACAGACTGAGGCAGAATGGCTACAGGTTAGCGAACAACTCGCCTCGTAGCCTGTTCGCACCGCAAACTCTGCCGTTAGTCAGATGTAGACTGTCATTAATTAGCTGCTGCCTATAATGAAAAACCAGCTAGTTACCCGCCAGGAGGCACGCAATGTTAAATGTTCAACCCTCTGCTTCAGCTCACTTGGCGAATCTTGATGCCGGGAGTTTGGCCGATTTTTTTGGCCTGATAACCGAAGCGCATACCCAGATGGAGCAGTCTTTACTGCTGTTACAGATCGACAATCATGATAGTCAGTCATTGTCTGAGCTGACGATGGCGATCGATAGTATTCACAATGCCCTGGCCGATTATTCGTTGGGCGAACTACGCGAACTTACCTCCAGCCTGTTGCAGCTTGTCTACACCGTAAGACAGCGACAGATGACGTTCAGCACCACCGTTGGCGACATTATCCTGCTGGCTACACTAGATATAAAAGCGGTCATTGAAAAATCACTCGAAGGCGATGCATCCCCTGCACTCATGCAACGCATGCCACGCATTTGCGTGGCCATCAAGAACGTTGTGAATGTTGATCGCAGTATGCAGGAAGGCATGATGCGAGATATTTTACTGTTGCTGGATGCCGATACAGAAGTACTGGATTCCACGACAACAGCAGCAGAGTCCTTACGTAAATTATTCTCCAGTGACGATCCAGATGATGATGAACTGGCGTCTTTTGGTGTTGAAATTAACGATGATTATGCATTTTTTCATAGTCTGGGGGAGCCTCTGGAATCACGTTCCGAATATTGGCAAGGCCGCAACATGCGCATGTTGCGGCTGGCCTTAAAAATGAACGATCAGGCCGGTCGACCGGTGGATGCCAACCAGTTGGCGGCCGCTGTTTATATGCACGATGTAGGCATGGCATTGCTGCCGCTGGAAATTATCAATAATGAAAATCCATTAGCCGAAAGCGACTTGCAACAAATTCGTGAACATCCCAAATTTGGTTTTGAATTATTGCGGTATATGAAACAATGGCGCGAAGCCGCGTATATAGTTTTGCAGCATCATGAACGTATGGATGGCAGTGGATATCCCTACGGCCTTAAAGAAAACGAAATCTGCGAAGGCGCAAAAATACTGGCCATCGTGGACGCCGTGGATGCACGTACCCATGAGCGCACTCACGTCAGCACACAACAGCAGGCCTTGTTACGTGCCGCCATGGAAATTGGTAAACACAGTGAAACCCAGTTCAGCACCTATTGGGTTAATATATTTAAATCGCTGTTCCAGCAAATGCGAAAACAAACCGTAGAGACCGCGTGATGACGTCCGGGCTTGACGAAAACCAACTCAACCACATAACGCCCAATGAAGCCTTCGATATGATACAGGGCGATACGCGCGTGCTGTTTGTCGACATACGATCCAATATGGAATTTTTATTTGTAGGACATCCCAAAGGTGCGATACATGTGCCGTGGATTGATGAGCCCGATTGGACCATAAATAAAAATTTTGTCAGGGAAATACGTCAGCTACTTTTGGGTGGTATATCACAAGGCCACAGCGGCCCGGCCATCATTCTGATCTGCCGCAGTGGCAAACGCTCAAAAGAAGCCGGTGAAGCCTTATTGCAGGCTGGGCTCAAAAATGTTTGCCATATATCCGAAGGATTTGAAGGCGATCTTGATGAGAATCATCATCGAGGCCATCTTGGCGGCTGGCGGTTTCGTGGGTTGCCGTGGGAGCAGTGTTAAGGAAACTCTCACACATCAGAGATTCCTTAAGCAAAAAGACAGCGCGAATAAAAGCAACAGCGATTCAATTTATAAACCTAAGAAAGCAGCTTATAAAAATGAGTAAAGTTACAAAAACAGAGCAGGAATGGAAAGCGCAATTAAGCGAAGAGGAATTTCGGGTTACGCGCCAGCATGGTACTGAACGTGCATTCACCGGTGCGTTATATAATCACAAAGAAACCGGCGATTATCTTTGTATCTGTTGCAGTGCGCCGCTATTCAAGTCTGACCACAAATACGATTCCGGCAGTGGCTGGCCCAGCTACTGGCAGCCCGTTAATGATCACTGCATCACCGAAATTCGCGACGCCAGCCATGGCATGGTGCGGGTGGAAGTGCGTTGCGCACAGTGTGATGCACATCTGGGCCACGTATTTGAAGACGGGCCACAGCCGACGGGATTGCGTTATTGCATTAATTCGGCATCGCTCAAGTTTGATGAAAGTGAAAAATCCTAACGCACATAATAGAGAAGGAATGCCAGGTTTTTTTCGGCGATCTATAGGATGGTGCTAAACGTAGCGAAGCCCAACGAACTAGTAAAATCTCGCATCACATTATTTACAGCACGGACCGTTCATGTCATCAAGAAAAATTCCTGCATTTCGCCCCCTGACCGGCATTTATGAACCTTCTGCCATCCAGCAGCTTGCCGATGGGCGTTTTCTGGTGGTTGAAGATGAAAAGCAGTCTCCATTTAGTTTACTTAGCATCGGCAGCGCAGGCGATATTGACACCACGCCACTGGAAACGGGTTCACTACAAGAACCGGCGTCTTTCTGGAAGCTGAATGATCTTGAAGGCATCACCGCGGATCATGCCGGTTACGTCTATGCCATCACTTCGCATTCACGTGACAGCGATGGCGATGAAAAAAAATCGCGCGACAAGCTGGTGCGATTTCGCGTTCAGGGTAACAACGCATTCGATCCGCAGGTATGCACAGGCATTAAATCTGCGTTGGTAGTTATTCATCCTGAATTGGCTGCAGCGGCCAACCATCCACATAGTAAAACGGATGATGGTCTTAATATTGAAGCATTGGAAATAAGTGCTGATCAGAAAAAAATACTCATCGGTTTTCGCAGTCCATTAGTGAGTAACTGCGCTGTTATTGCAACGGTAGAAAACGCGGCACAACTTTTCGAAGCCAGCGCATCCCCCGTTATTTCAACAACGCTGCACAAACTGAATCTAGATGGTAACGGCATACGCAGCATGGCGTATGTCGCTGCTCTATCCGGTTATCTTGTTATCGCCGGCCCGGTTAATAGCACTCCAGCGCCATTTCAACTCTGGTTCTGGAATGGCCAGCACAATTCACCGCCACGTCGTGTCAGTATTCCGGGCATAGAAAGTTTTGAGCGCGCAGAAGGTATTTGCGCAGCGTTACTGAATGGCCAGCAGAAAATCATTATTGTTAGTGATGATGGCAACCGTAAAGAAAATCGCTATGGACATTTTATTGTGCTTGATGCAGATGAGTTGCAAATGAAGTGATTGCAGTGAGGGATCAATCACGCAAGTGATTAAAAATTAAAAATTAAGAAAAATAAAAATCGAATTTTTATTTTTCGTGCTCTGGAAATTCCAGGACGGAAATATTCAGAGCTTCCCTAAGTACAGCAGATGTTATTAATTTAATACGTCTAAATGAACGGGTTAAATTGTTTTTCAGGCTGAAGAGTTGTCAAAAAAACTGAAAGAAATATATGAAAATCTATCTCCAGATTATTCTATACAACCAAGGTACGAAGATTACATTAAATTATTTCAGAAATCCTAGCGTATTCACTCAGCTGACAGTCGTTGCCGCATCACTTCGACGCTACACGCCTACGTCCGGGTACAAAAACAACAAAGCGCTTTTCGCCTGATTCTGCGTTGAGGCAGAAACCTTGCCTGCCACCGCGAGATGCGTTA
>JANOOU010000212.1:0-9829 GCA_031421475.1 Gammaproteobacteria bacterium
AATTTGCGGTACACCGCGTGGTGCCGGCGGAATGTCACTCAGATCAAAGCGGCCAAGTGATTTATTACCATTGGCCATCTGGCGCTCACCCTGCAATACATGCACGGTTACCGCAGTCTGGGTGTCATCGGCTGTAGAAAACACCTGTGACGCCTTGGTGGGTATGGTGGTGTTTTTGTCGATAAGCTTGGTCATCACACCGCCCATGGTTTCTATACCCAGTGACAACGGCGTTACATCGAGTAACAAAATATCTTTTACGGTGCCCCCGAGTACACCGCCTTGAATCGCTGCACCCACAGCAACCGCTTCATCCGGGTTTACATCTTTACGGGGTTCCTTGCCAAAAATAGTTTTTACGATTTCCTGTACTTTAGGCATACGTGTTTGGCCGCCCACCAGAATCACGTCATCCAGATCGGCATTGGTCAAGCCGGCATCTTTCATAGCAATGCGGCAAGGTTCGATGGTCTTCTGAATTAGTTCGTCCACCAGTGATTCGAGTTTGGCGCGCGTTAATTTTACATTTAAATGTTTCGGGCCGCTGGCATCGGCTGTGATGTAAGGTAAATTCACATCGGTCTGCTGGCTGGATGATAATTCGATTTTGGCTTTTTCAGCCGCTTCTTTCAGACGTTGCAAGGCCAGCGGATCATTGTGTAAATCAATGCCGCTGCTCTTTTTGAAATCCTCAGAAAGAAAATCGATTAAACACATATCGAAATCTTCACCACCGAGGAAGGTGTCACCGTTGGTGGCCAACACTTCAAACTGATGTTCGCCGTCAATTTCGGCGATTTCGATTACCGATACGTCAAACGTACCGCCACCCAGATCGTAAACCACAATTTTGGCGTCGCCACGTTTTTTGTCCATGCCATACGCCAATGCTGCTGCCGTCGGTTCATTGATAATGCGTTTTACATCCAGGCCGGCAATACGACCGGCATCCTTGGTGGCCTGACGTTGTGAGTCATTGAAATAAGCCGGAACCGTAATCACAGCTTCGGTGACTTCTTCGCCGAGATAATCTTCGGCGGTTTTTTTCATTTTCTGCAACACCCGTGCTGCAATTTCCGGCGGCGCCATTTTTTTGCCACGCACATCAATCCAGGCATCCCCGTTATCGGCTTTGATTATTTTGTAGGGTACGAGCTTGATATCGCGCTGCACCACTTCTTCATTAAAGGTGCGACCAATCAAACGCTTGACAGCATATAAGGTATTTTTCGGATTGGTCACAGCCTGGCGTTTGGCCGATTGGCCCACCAGCACTTCATCGTTTTCAGTAAAGGCGACAATCGATGGTGTGGTGCGATCACCTTCGCTGTTTTCGATAACCCTGGGTTTGTCGCCATCCATAATGGCCACGCAGGAGTTGGTGGTGCCGAGGTCAATGCCGATAATTCTTGCCATGTGTGTATGCTCCAGATTCTAAAATGTTGTTATCCCTTAAATAGGGACGGTTATTCTTCAATTCAATACCGGGCACCTCTAAAAATGCACTTTTTCCGCGATGGCTGCGTCACCGATTTTTGCTCCTGCAAAATCGGCATACAATACATCCTGTATATAACCTCCGTGCTCGAATCCTCATGTATGACTTATACACTGCGGTTCTCGACTCTGGCTCCCGGCTTCGTTCTACCTCCTGCATCCATGCAGTCGTCCGCGCGGTGCTTCCTTGCCCTCACGAAAAAATTACTATTTTTAGAGGTGCCCTACCTTATGAATGTTTTGTTTATGACTCCGGTGCTTTTGACACCATCACCATCGCCGGGCGCATCAAACGCTCGTTCAGCAAATATCCTTTTTGCATCACCACCATCACGGTATTGGGTTCCATATTGCCGTTTGGCTGCATGGCCATAGCCTGATGATGTTCTGGATTAAATTTTTGGCCTTGTGGGTTGAGCTCTATCACATTGAACTTACTCAGGGCACTGGCCAGCATATTCAGTGTCAGCTCGGTGCCTTCGCATATTTTTTCAACATCGGCTGTGCCCTGCCTGGCGGCATCCAGGCCCATTTCCAGACTGTCCTTAACCGGTATCAACTCGGTTACAAATTTTTCTAGCGCATATTTATGTGCATTTTCCAAATCACGCTGAGTACGACGCCGCAGGTTTTCCATTTCGGCACGGGTGCGTAGTAACTGATCCCAGTTGTCAGCGGCTTTTTGATCGGCAGCCTGCAAACGCGCGCTCAATTCTTCTACTGAGGTCAGTGTGACCTGATCGACGGATGGTTGGTCAGAAACCTGGGAACTGTCAGGCGTATTGGTGTCGAGGACTGCCTCGTCAGACATATTTTTACTCCCGATCTTAAAGCTATCAAAATGTAATCGCGTATATGAGGACTATTTTTGGGGTTTCAAGGGTTGATTCAATGCCGCGCCCAATAATTGCGCGGTGACATCCACGATGGATATCACCTTGTTATACGACATGCGGGTAGGCCCGATGACGGCCAGCACACCCAATACTTCACCATCGGCGGCATAAGGTGCGGCGATCATGCTGTATTGATCAAATTGAGTGAGACCCGCTTCACGACCAATAAATACCTGAATATCTTCGGCCTGAATGCAACGGTCGAGCAAACTCAGCATATCGCGTTTGCTTTCAAACACATCAAACAACTGTTGCAGTTTGCGGGCACTATCGAGCTCGCTGAAACGCAACAGATTGGCCTGGCCCTGCATCACATAGTTGTCGTGCTGGGTCGCTGACGGCGCCAGCGCCAGATCAGCAATCGCTACCGCCGCCTGCATTAACTCATCGACATGTTCACGCGCCTGGCGTAATTCACTGAGTAAACGCAAACGAATCTGAAAAATATCCTGGCCGGTAAAATGTTGATTCAGATAATTGGACATGCGATTTAATTCGTCCTGGCTGTAATCACGCTCAACATGCAATACGCGGTTTTGCACATCTTTTTCGTTAATAACCAGAATCGCCAGTATGCGTTTATCCGACAGCGGTAAAAATTCAATTTGTCGCAAGGCCGACATGCCGCACTTGGGAATAGTCACTATGCCTGCCATGCGTGTAAGTTCCGACAACAAGCTACTGGCTTGCGAGATCAACGCATCACTGTCCTGATCCGGGTTCAGTTGAGTACGCAGTTTTTCGGCCAGCGATTGCTCCAGTGGCCCAAGCTCAAGCATGGTATCCACAAATAAACGAAACCCTTGTTCGGTGGGTACACGGCCGGCTGAGGTATGTGGCGAGCTGATTAAACCCATGTGGTCAAGGCTGGCCATCACATTGCGAATGGTGGCCGAACTGATATTTAAGCCAGCTGCTTCTGCCAGTCTTTTTGAACCCACCGGTTGACCTTCATGAATGTAACAATCAATTAATGTTTTCAATAAATAGCGTGAACGTTCGTTCAGTGTCCGCGAGGAGTTACTCATAGGTGACCATCACAGGCAATTAACGAGAACGTATAAACATGACAGATGAGCATTGTACGGACCCCAGTGTGGCGTTGCAGCACCCAACTATTTAAGCAATAAATGGCCGTCTTCAATGGTGTAAATCTTGTCCATTTTGGCAGCCTGCGACATGTCATGTGTGACCACAATCAGGCTGGTGCCATATTCGTGATTCAGGCGCAGCATCACCTGCATCACTTGTTCGGCGGTATTTTTATCCAGATTACCCGTGGGTTCATCCGCCAGTATGCAACGCGGTTCGTTGGTCATGGCACGCGCCACCGCCGCGCGTTGACGTTCGCCACCGGATAATTCTGACGGCTTGTGATCAAGGCGGCGAATCATGCCGACTTTTTCCAGTAACAGCCGCGCCTGCAACATGGCTTGCGCGGGGCTGGCACCACGTATCAATGCCGGCATGGCAACATTTTCCTGCGCCGAAAACTCAGGCAACAAATGATGAAATTGATAAATAAAACCGAGCATGCGATTACGCAGCCTGCAACGTGCAGTTTCACTGAGATTATGCACATGGGTGCCATCAATAAGCACCTGGCCACTGCTGGGTTGATCAAGGCTGCCGAGTATATGTAACAAGGTACTTTTGCCGGAACCGGATGCACCGACGATGGCAATTTTTTCACCGGCACGCACGGTGAGATTCACATTACGCAATATTTCTAGCTTGCTGCCACCGCCCTCGGTGAAGGTTTTATTTATATCTATCGCCTCTAGTACGATGGGGTCGCCGTGGCTATTGGGTAAAAGAATTTGGGTTTCGGAAAATCGATCGGTCAAGGCCACTATTCGTACCTCAAAGCATCAGCCGGTTGCACCTTGGCGGCACGCCAGGCAGGATAAATTGTTGCCAGTATTGATAACAGAAAGGCTGAAATCGCATAGGTGAACACTTCATGAATACGTAAATCGGCATGTATTTCGGTAATGTAATACACATCCGGCGATAAAAATTTGGTCTGGAATAACTGCTCCACGAAATGCACAATTTCATTCACATAAAGCGCAGTCGGTACACCGAGTAGAATACCGAGCAAAGTACCTACCAAACCAATGATCACACCCTGAATAATGAAGATCATCATCAAGCTGCCCGGTGTCATGCCCAGTGTTCGTAAAATGGCAATATCGGATTGTTTGTCTTTTACTGTCATGACCAGGGTGGAAATAATATTAAATGCCGCCACGGCAACAATCAGTAATAAAATAATGAACATTACAACTTTTTCGGTTTGCAGCGCCTTGAACAAATTGCTGTTCATGTCGGTCCAGTCCTGCACCCAATAATCGTCACCGAGTGTGCGTTCTATTTGACTTCCGATTTGGCGCGCTTCATCCATATCGGTGAGTTTCAGGCGTATGCCATCCACCTGGTTCTGAGTCGAAAACAGTTTTTGCGCATCACTCATATGCACCAGCGCCAGCGAGCGATCAAATTGATGCATGCCCACTTCAAACACACCGACTACTGTAAAGCGGCGTAATCGCGGCAGCACGCCGATGGGTGTCACACTGGCTTGCGGTGTAATCAGGGTGACCTTGTCGCCCTCAAACACACCCAGCGCACTGGCCAGTTCCCGGCCCAGAATAATGCTGAATTCATTTTCTTTAAGATCCGTCAGCTGACCTGAAACCATGCGATCACTGACTTCGGCGACTTTGGCTTCCATCTCGGGCAGAACGCCGCGAATAATGGCACCGCTCACGCGGCTGTTATTGCCAATCATGGCTTCGCCCTGGGTATAAGGTGCCATATCGATAATATTGCGATTACCTACAACCCTGTCCATAACGTTGCGCCAATCATCCAACTTGCCGTCGTGTCCGGTGATGGTTGCATGTGCAGTCATACTCAGCGTTCGTTCACGTAACTCCTTGCCAAAACCATTCATCACGGAGAGCACCACAATAAGCGCCCAAACACCCAGGGCTATCCCTATCATGGAAATCATGGCAATAAACGACACAAATCCGCTACGACGTTTGGCACGGGTATAGCGTAAGCCGATAAACAATTCCTTGGGTCTGAACATGAACGACTACTTGTAATGATTTGCGCGGCAGTATAAACGTAACGATTGCGTATGTCCCAATCGTGACGTAATTGAATGGATTCGGCATAATGGCGTAATAAATCCACAGAGTAGATGTCAAGCGCATGCCTCACACTAATAAACGCCGTTTAATGGCCGAATGGGAACACCAGTCTGCCGTCATGCTCACCTGGCCCCATGCACAAACCGACTGGGCCTGGATACTCGACGAGGTTGAAAAGGTGTACAGCACAATTTGCCGTGCCATAGCCCGCCGCGAACAGGTATTGATTGTTTATCGTGATGCGGCACACCAACAACACATTGAGCTGGTGATTGCTGACAGCACCACATTACAACAGTGCGTATTTGTACAGGCCGCATCTAACGATTCCTGGGCGCGCGATCATGGGCCGATTAGTGTCATGCAACAAAACCAGCCGCTATTGCTGGATTTTCAGTTCAATGGTTGGGGCGGCAAATACGAGAGCGGCCTGGACAATGCAATTAGTCAACAGCTGCACCAACAAAATGTATTTAAATGTGCATTTCACACCCTGCCCTTGATACTGGAAGGCGGTAGCATTGAAAGCGATGGTGAAGGCACCTTACTCACCACCGAGCAGTGTCTGCTGACACCCACTCGCAACCCGGAATTAAAAAAAGCGGCCATCGAAAATATTCTGATCTCGGAATTGGGGATTAAACGTTTCCTCTGGTTAACAGAAGGACATCTTGCCGGCGACGATACAGATGCGCATATTGATACACTGGCGCGATTCTGCAACACACAAACTATCGCCTATTGCAGTTGCACCGATAACACCGACGAACATTACAGGGATCTCAAAGCCATGGAAAAACAACTACAGGCATTTCGCACTGCCGATAACAAACCCTATAAACTTATCCCGCTGCCCATCCCCGCTGCGCGTTATGCAGAAGATGGACGCCGCTTGCCTGCAACCTATGCCAATTTTTTAATCATCAACAACGCCGTACTCGTACCCATCTATAATGACAAGAACGATGCAATAGCCTTACAGAATTTAACCGCTGCGTTTCCACAGCACACTGTAGAAGCCATAGATTGTTCAGCCATTATTAAACAATATGGCAGCCTGCACTGCCTGACCATGCAACTTGCTGCTGGAGTGATTTGATGCCAAAACTTGCACTCATACAACATCGTTGCAGTGACAACATCGCTAGCAATGTGGCTGCCATCGAGCAAAAAATTGCCGACGCTGCGCAAGCCGGTGCACAACTGCTGTTGTTGCAGGAATTGCATAACAGTATTTATTTTTGCCAAACAGAAAATGCAACCTATTTTGATCTGGCAGAAACCATACCCGGCAACAGCACGGAACGTTTAGGCAAGCTGGCTGCAAAATATAAAATCGTGATTGTGTCGTCGTTATTTGAAAAACGCGCACCCGGTTTGTATCACAATACCGCTGTGGTATTTGAAACCGACGGCTGTATTGCAGGCATCTACCGCAAAATGCACATACCGGATGATCCGGGCTACTACGAAAAATATTATTTCACACCCGGTGACACAGGATTTGAACCGATTAATACCTCCCTGGGAAAACTCGGCGTGCTGGTGTGCTGGGATCAATGGTATCCCGAAGCGGCACGATTAATGACGCTCAAAGGTGCGGATATTCTGCTCTACCCGACCGCTATTGGATGGGACCCTGCCGATACAAGCGAGGAGCAGCAACGTCAACTACAGGCCTGGATAACGATTCAACGCAGCCACGCCATTGCCAATGGTTTATATGTAGCCGCCTGCAACCGCACCGGATTTGAAAAAGACGGCAGTGGACAAACCCAGGGCAGTCAGTTTTGGGGCAACAGTTTTATTTGCGGCCCGCAAGGTGAAATACTTCAACAGGCAAGTAAAGAAGACGAATGTATTTTGTATGCCGATGTGGATTTTTCGCGCACCGAAAAAGTACGCCGCAACTGGCCGTATTTACGTGATCGACGCATTGATGCGTATGGCAACTTAACAAAACGATTTATTGATTAGGAAAACTTTGAATAACGCCATCCGGGCGTTCTCAGAGCACGAAGTTTTAGTTGGGCGATAGTTTTTGGTATGGAGTCATACCAAACCGCGACGCACACTCTCAACTGTGGATAAAGCGCATAAAAAAAGCCCCGGTTAAGGGGCTTTTTAACAAGCTGTTAAATCAGGCAAGTCCGGCATTACCTTTTACATTCAGCAATTTTGGTGTATTTAATTTCGGTACCTTGACGCGTGGCTGTGAGCGGAGATAGTCGGAGACTACATCCCAGACGGGCCGTCCCGGTGACTGGGAGTTAACCGTAGCCCAACCAGATACCTTATAGGTTTTATTCGCTTCCACTTTTTCACCGTTATCCAGTGTCATATTCGTAATGCGGTTACCCATTGTTAAATTAGGATCTATTACATAATCCATGCCACCTACGCGCACCATATCGCCACCTTGTTGATAGTAGGGATCTTTGTTAAACAGATTATCCGCCACATCTTCAAGAATATTTTTAATATCCGATCCTTTCATTTCACGTGAATAGATTTCCGGGTAGGTCATAGCGGTTTGATCCATAACATGTTCCAGGGTAATCGCCTGGCCCGGCAATACAGTTGTGCCCCAACGAAAGCCCGGTGACAAGGAAATTTGCGTATCGGTTTCAGCACGCAAGGCATCGCAAATAATCTGATCAAAGGTGCCATTAAAATTGCCACGGCGATACAATAATTCGTCAGCCACCGAGAGCTGTTCATTTAACTTGTCCAGATACGGTTTGCGCACCTTGTCTATGTAAGCCTGCATTTCAACATCGGCTGGCAACAGGTTAGAAAACACCGGTAACATTCTGTAACGAAAATCCCGAAGCTTGCCACCCCGTACATCAAAATCCATCACTGCCAGAAACTTGCCATTGGATCCCGAATTGGTAACGAGTGTTTGACCTGATTTATTTTTAATAATACTGGGTTTGGGCATGGCATCATGGGTGTGGCCACCAAAAATTACATCTATGCCTGTAACCTGGCCTGCTAACTTTAGATCTACATCCATACCATTGTGTGACAACAGTACCACCAGATCCGCGATTTTCTTTGAACGAATTTCATTAACAATCTGCTGCAAGGTTTCGTCGTTAATGCCAAAGCTCCAATTTGGAATAAAGCGAGATGGATTCGCTATGGGTGTATACGGGAATGACTGGCCAATGATGGCGACTTTAACACCGTTTATAGTTTTAATAGTGTAAGGCTTGAAGGCGTGATTGGTGTTCTCGTCATACACTGCGGCACCATCAAAAATGGCTTCATCTTTTACTTTAATATTTTGCGCCAAAAACTCGCCTTTAAACGTTTTTAAATTCTGTAAAATTTCTTTTTCAAGATAGGTGAATTCCCAGTGCCCTGTCATCAAATCCACGCCTAACAGGTTACTGGCGCCCACCATGTCCATGCCGCGCGTCCACAACGAGGTGGCCGAACCCTGCCAGGTGTCACCCCCATCCAGTAACAGACAATTCTGTGCGCCTCGTTCAGCACGTATTTTCTTGATGAGGGTTGCCATGTGTGCAAAACCGCCTACTTTGCCATAGGTATTGGCGGCTTCATTGAAATTTAAATAGGTAAAAGCGTGCGCATCTCGGCTATCAGGCTTGATTGCAAAATGCTTTAAAAGTTGATTGCCGACCAGATGCGGCGCCTTGCCTAGGGCGGCACCGAGCCCGATATTGACATTGGGTTCACGAAAATAAATGGGTAATAATTGCGCATGGCAATCGGTGAAATGCATCAAGGTCACGTTGCCAAATTTTGGCACTTCGTAGATATCCGAAGGTTTTTGCTGCATCGCAAAAACAGATCCCGGCAACAAACCCGAGGCACCGGCCAAACTCATTAACTGCAAAAAATCACGTCTCGAAATTGACATCAAAGGACTCCTGCTACGCCCGGCGTAACACCTGTTAGTTATTAGATTTATTTGGTGCAGAATGGCACCTGGCAAGATCCATTTGAAACGATATTTTATGTTTGCCGTATAATTATTAGTATGTACTGCATGCAGATTCGGCTGTGACAATGATATCAGCTTGTTTGATATTGTCTAAGTATTTTTAATCCTGGTATACCAAAAATAAACCCGGCTACCAAGTAGCATGGCTAGAATGACTCCCAATATTAGCGGTTGCTGATAATCTGCCTTGATCATCATCACGTGATGCAATAAACCCAGCACAGCTATGACATAAACCAGTTTATGTATTCGTGCCCAATTCTTTTTAAGTCGTTTGATCATGGCCTGGTTTGAGG
>JANOOU010000213.1:0-13483 GCA_031421475.1 Gammaproteobacteria bacterium
ACCAGTCCAGTTTTTTCGTGTGCAGGTAATTTACCGCGGCTGATCTGCTCCGGGTTGCGGTGAATGTTGATCCACAGTTCAACCAGTGCCCGATCCGGTGTGCCCAGCGATGCGGCCAGGCGATCAGCGAGACGTGTAGTATCTTCGTCCAAGGCCAAATCGATGCGTTGCCAGGTGAGTGCTGCGGTGCGATGACCATCGTTTTCCCAGGCAGCTACGATGTTGTCGCACGTCTGAGGTAGAAAGTGACCTGTCATCCACAGGGGTAAAACCTGTTCCAGAGCTTGCGGCATTTGGTCGGTGCGCATCAGGGCTTCAAGCCTGAGGCACTGCAAACCCACATCATCCTGAGGTTTGTAGAGCGTTAAAAAATCCCCCCAACGTTGCTTGCGAGCCAGTAATTTCAAGGCATCACGACGTAAGCGTTCACCTACCAACGAACCGGTTTCCTGGTCCAGAAACAGGCTCAAGGCGGGTAAGTCCAGTTGGTTCAAGCGATCCGTCAGGTAGTCAGCACGTAGATACGCCTGCAGTGGATAATCACGCAGCTCAAGCATTAGTTTTTCAAAGGTTTGAAGCTGGTTCGCGTTCAGCGCCTGTGCTGCCTGAGTATAGAGTTTTCGTTGTTGTACAAGCTGTTCCGGCTGAAAAGCAAGGTGCAGGTCAGACACGAGTATGTTGCTGCTCAAGGGAACTGACAGCGCATCGTCAGACGCCGTGTTATAGCCATTGGCAGTTATGAGCCATAGGCCTATGCCCAGACTCAGGGTGTAACGTAGTGTGCAGCGAGCAGGATGTCGTAACCAATGTTTATACATAATAGATTTCATGCGAACAGCAAGGGGGGGGATTCCCAAAGTAGAAAAGATCCAGACTAGTCTAGTCTGGAGTTGCTTGTAGAAGTAGTGTTTACAAGAACTTTTCTGCACTTTCACACAAACACGTCACTTCATGCGCGTGAATTTTTTGTTAAACGCTGCTGCCATGTCGAGTGCGCGACGTCGATCTTCCGGTAACAATCGGTTGTAAACAGTTGTTTTGTTTTTTTGTGCATTCTCTACGCCCTGTTGTGCAGCCAGATGAAGCCAGGCATAGGCAATGACCGAGTCTGGACTGACACCTTTTCCTGTAAAGTAGGCGACCCCTAAATCCATCTGCGCTAACCCATGTCCGGCCTCGGCAGCTCTGGTAAAATTTTCGACGCCGAGTTTATAGTTTTTTGGAGTGCCGTAACCATTCACATACATCGCGCCAAGGCTGTGTAGTGCTGCTATGTGATTTTGTTGAGCTGCTTTTTCATACCAGCCTAGTGCCAGTTTGTAATCTTGTGTTACAAACGTACCGGTCTTGTAAAAATCACCTAATCCATTTTCAGCATCCGCATTGTGCTGCGAGGCTGCTTGTTGAAACCATTGGGTTGCAGATGCCAGATCTTTCGTAATACTGCCGAGTCCATCGCGATAAATTATTCCGAGATTAAATTGTGCGTTAGCGTTGCCCTGATTAGCGGCTTGTTGAAACAATTCTATAGCCTTGTTCTGATCGACAGCACGGCCTTCACCGATTAGATACATTAACGCTAGCGCAGTTTGAGCACCGCTATGGCCAAGTTCGCTGGCCTGGGTGAACCAATAGGCAGCCTTGTTGGCATTTATGGGTACACCGAGTCCATCCTGATAGATTTTTCCAAGTTTGTATTGTGAGTCAGGCTCTTTTTGGCGGGCGGCTGCGGTCAGCCATTTATTGGCCAGGTTGAAGTCTTGTTTGACTTGTTGCCCATTGAGATATAAACGACCGAGCGTGCTTTGCGCTGCAAGGTGATTTTGTTTTGCAGCACGTTCATACCACTGCAGCGCTTTTATGCTGTTATTACGATCACCTTCTTGTTGCAGGTACATATTTCCCAACATAAACTGAGCCTGGGCATCATCTTTTTCGGCCAGTGGAAACCATAACATCAGGGCTGTTGCATAATCTTTGTTTTGGTAGGCAGTGAGACCTTTGGCGTATTCAGCTGAGAATTTTGCGTTGTCCACGGCTGCCTGAATCGGGCAAACAAAAATTAGTAGCAATACTGCCAGCGATTTGAGTTTCATGTGTTTGTTATAGTAATGGGCTCAAGCACAGTATAGAAAACAGAAAGTAATTGTCACGTTAGTGATCCGGTTGAACAATCTGCGTTAATGTGCGGATTAATAAATTCTCGAATGAAATGTAATGGCTTGGCACCACTAAAGCGAGCCGCTTCCAGGCCGTGACGAAACAAAATAACCGTGGGAAATCCACGCACTTTATATCGACCGGCAATTTTCATATTGTCGCCGTCATCAGCCTCCAGCTTGGCGATACTGATTTGTTCGCCATATTCCTCATCAATTTTTTTAAGTAAAGGTGCCAGCACTAAACAGGGTGAGCACCAGTCAGCCCAGATATCGAGCAGTATGGGTTTGCTGTGTGAAGCCTGAATAACGCTTTGTTCAAAATCATTGAGGTCTGTGTTGAATATCGACATATCAAAATCGGTAGAGATAGGAAAGGGTTGTGATCATGCCATCGTAATCATTGTCACCATAGGCCGCCGTGGTGTAATACAGGGCGCTGGCATCAATCGACTGATTGCTGGCCAGTGCATAAACATAGCCGAGCCGAAATGACCAGGTGTTGGCATCGAGCTTATAAGTCCAGGAGTTAGTCAGGCCGGGGAAGGCCACGTCATCATTAGGATTGAGCCAGGGCAATGCGCTCAAGGAGGGAGGGTGCGGTGGTGTATTGGTGGAGTTAAAGTCACCGGTGCTATAAGCCAGCGTGGAGTACATAGTATTTAAATTGAACTTAAAATCAAGATTGACGAAAACGCGTGCGGTAGTGCGCGTGAAAAAATCCACTTCCGCCGAGGTTTGCTGGTGGCTTAAACCGGCGAGCAGTGTGGTGGTGTCGGTCAGGCGTTTACCGGCGCTCAATCCCACTTCATGAAAACTCGCATCGCGATAATTGCCTTCGTATGGCATCAGGCCAAATACCAGTGTTGCGCTATACCAGGGGGCGGTAAATCCGGCAGCGGCCTGAAAAAAATATTCACCCTTGATACTGATCGTCTGGTGATCCAGATTGGCCTCATTGTAATGCCAGCTTTCAGCGGCTGCACTGAGTACAGCGCGGCTGCGGCCGCTGACAACATAGGTGTAATCCCCGGTAATGCCAGCGAATAAGGCGCGATCATCATAAATATCGCGTTCATACTGTGCACGCGTGAGATTGTCGTCTACCATCATACCTGCGGATGCAGTGATGCTATAAAGACTGGCGGTGTAGGCAGGGCTGGTAGTAGCGATTAGTACGAGAAAAAACGCATACCTGATACATGCAGAATAATTTTTCATTTGAGTGCTCCGGCTGGGTGCGGCTGAATAATAGCAAATTACGAGGTGTTTGATCATGCATGATATAGATGAAAATAAACGTGCGTTGTTGATTAAGGCATTGTCTGCCGGTTTTTTTGTTGTGGGCGGTGTGGGTTTGTTACGCCCGGTGTGGGCTATGGGAA
This sequence comes from Gammaproteobacteria bacterium, assembly GCA_031421475.1. GTDB lineage: Bacteria > Pseudomonadota > Gammaproteobacteria > SZUA-229 > SZUA-229 > JACPVK01. The sequence continues at coordinate 3,545 of JANOOU010000213.1, forward strand.
AAATTCCGACAGAGTTGGTACCCGGAAAATCTATTTATGACATGCGGGGCAGCGTAAAAGTAAACGGTAAACCTGCAACCCTGAACACCCTGATCAACTCCAAGGCCCTGGTCCAAACCGGTGCCAACAGCCACCTGATATTTGCTGTGGGTAAGGATGCTTTTATTCTGCGTGACAACAGCTCGCTGCAACTGAGTGGCGAGGGCATTATCAATGAAATGAAACTACTGTCTGGAAAATTATTATCTGTATTTGGTAAGCGCGAAGCCAGGCAATCTCTGGGAATCAAAACTGTGAACGCCACCATCGGCATACGCGGCACCGGTGTGTATCTTGAATCAGAGGCGGAAAAATCCTATATCTGTACCTGTTATGGTGTAGCCGAATTGGCGGCCATTCACGATGCAAAAAGTCGGGAAATTGTTACAACGCAACATCACGATTCTCCCCGGTATATTTTTAGCGGTGAAAGCACAGGTAATAACATCCGCATTGCGCCCATGCTAAATCATACCGATGATGAGCTCGCGCTGATCGAAACATTGGTTGGCCGGGAACTGCCGTTTGCAGCGGGTGGTGATTACGGTGTGCCGCGCAAATCGGGATATTAATTATTCTGAATAGCGATTAATAATCTTTTTGGGCGGCGGCGCGTAAGCGTGCTTCAACCTGAATTCGATTTATGATTTTCTGATCAATTATTTCCGGATATAGATGCAGTAGTTGAACGGTTTCGGTAGCATAGGCCTGCGCCGCCACTTCCAGCCGGGCACGAATGGATGCTGACAGGTTATGTAAGGTTAGTAACCTGGGTGCCATCCAGTTTTGATAATCTTCAGCGAGTAACCGGGATTCTTCTGTTTGCCAGTTTTCGCGAATTAACAACTCTGGAAATAATTTTTTTTCCAGTTGGCGGTCACTCAATTTATCTTCAATATTAAATCCGCATATACCTTTGCCATCGCCCTGTTCATCGCGTAAAAACCACTGGCTGCGTATCGGGCAACACGTGTTATCGGCAATCAGTTGTTCGAGTTTTAATAAGGGCTCGATGGTTGTTTGCACACGCGCCGGTTTGAAATCGCGTTTGCTATGTGTGCTGGCACGCCAATGTGAAACCTTTATTTGATCCAGATTGTAACCATCAACACGTGTAGCAAGTAAAGCAACCGGTAAATTTTCTTGGCTGTCCAGTATCCACAGTTCATATTGATCGCGCGGTGTGAAAGGTAGGTGCTGTAAGTTTGATTCAAGAGCGGGAATTAATTCCTGTTCGATGACGCTATCGTTTGGGATGTCCAGCATCGGGTCAAGTGGCATGGCTTTAAGACCGGTGTCTTTTGACCATACGCCCCATAAAACATAACGTCGCGGCAATCCCGGTTGCTGCAAGCCCATTTGGTGTTGCTGATTTTCACAGCTAACCTGAATCTGCCAAAACACACCGTCGTTCGTAATGGCGCGGGCTTGCGAAATACTGACAACGTGAATCATGCCCTGAAACGGCGATAACTGGCGCAAGCTGTAGCGTAATACAGAACTCATCGGTTGTTAGCGATGTAAGGTCACGGACAATTTCATATTATCATCACGAATAAGATCACCGGTGTGGACAATAAATTCCCCCAAAGATTTATCCGCATAATAAAGCTTGAGTGTTTCGCGTATAACAGGAAACGCCAGATCGTCCCAGGGAATGTCACTTTCCGAAAATAATGCGGTTTCCAGGCTTTCTATACCAGGATACGAATAGCCTTGTTGCAGCTCCCCTCTATACAGCATATATACCTGAGAGATATGGGGCACGTTAAACATGCAAAATAGCGATGTATTCACGATCTGGGCCTGTGCTTCTTCGTAGGCTTCGCGTAAGGCACCTTGCAAGGTGGTTTCGTGGTTTTCCATGAAGCCGGCCGGCAACGTCCATAGGCCAAGTCGGGGTTCAATAGCACGGCGACATAACAAAATTTTATCCTGCCATTCGGCAATGCAGCCGGCGATGATGCGAGGATTTTGGTAATGAATGGTGGCGCATTGGTCACATACGTAACGTGGCAAATGATCACCATCAGGGATTTTGTGACTAACGGTGGCACCACAGGCACTACAATATTTCATTCAATACTCTTTCGAAATTGTGAATTAACAGAGGTCATAATAAAGGCTGTCACTGTAAATTAACACTTGCCATGAATAATGAAAAACATTTGTGGTACTGTAAGACCATAACACAGGGACAAAAACATGACTGAGACCGAACAAGAGCTTATAACTTCCACCAGTTCTGAAAATGAAATGGAAGAACTGGTGCTACGTGAAAGCATTGTAAGTGCCACTGGCCTGAATAAGAACAGCCTGCAAATAGGCATCAAAGGCGACCCCTCGTTGCGCGAAACGAGTTTGGACCGGAAGCGTTACGAAAGTCCGGTGGACAAGGTTTTCGATAAACTGATTGCCAATTTACAGGATGCCTTGCTTAATCGCAGTACCTACCGTGTGTACATCGGCTTTAATTCTGGCGAAGTACATACCTACTCAATATTTGATCCGCTGCGCCACGAAATTCACGATGCTGAAAAAATGGCCGACCCGGCCTATACCGACCGGCATTTTCCGGCCATCAGTTATGACGACAAGATCCAGGCCATGCGCGAGATTTATGGTGTGATCTTAAGTAGCAAATGGCTGGATCGTGTGCCCGGCTATTGGAAAAATATTTTTAATAAACGCCACCAGAACTGGCAACCCATGACACAAAGTGATGTGCAGACCATCATGGTATCGTTAAAAATATTACGTAACTTGCCGGATTTTTATTTGCGCAATATCACTATTTGCATAGTGCAGGATATGGTGCGTATGCAGTTTAATTGTGATGGTACGCAGATTATCAGCGCCGAGAATTACAAAAAATTTATTGAAGATAATATGCCGACGCCCTAATACGGGCAGACCGCGTGCTTTGTAGGTTCGACAAAATCGCCAGGAGCGATTTTGTCGAACCTACCAAAGCCTGAAATCTCCTTAACATAAGGCAGTATTGGATCTATCCCCTGCGTTTTCTGCCCGGGGTTTTCTGTCCTGGGTTTATCGCTCTGTATCGAAACTTAACCGCCAGAGCCCTTTTTGGATTCCTGTTTAACTTTCTTTGCTGCTTTCTTTTCTTTTGGCGTCAAAGCTGCTTTTTTCTTGACATCTTTTTGGGTATTTTTTTCTTTGCCCATGGCTGCTGCTCCGAATAATGTAATGAGGGGTATACGATGTATCATCCGCGGTGCTGCCGGATCATAATCTGACGATGCTTTATATCACAATGTATTATAAAACTGGAATATATGACTCTGCCAGATCCGCTACCACTGGCGTTGGCTGGTCAGTTGTGGATCATCTTCCAGGTCAGATGTAGCCAAGGACAGCTTTCTGTTCCAGGGCTCACGTAACAGTCAGCCGTTTACAAGCCATAGTCACCCAGCCATTGGCCTTTAACAAAATCAAGCCGCACCCACTTCGGCATAAAATTCCGCAATGCAGTAGCAGGGCGGCCACTACCATCCGTTGCGGCGTCACAGGTGTCGGGAACAATGGTGGAAATGAGCAAGGCCAGGTGGCGCGTAACATCGACCACTTTTTTGTTGGTCGATGCTTCATGAAAATGCACTTGCTTGCGCGCAAAACAGGCAAACGCGAGCTCTAACTCTACTATCAGCGGGGTGTCACGTTTAGCCAATGCACGGGCAGCGCTGGGCGAGAAGACTATTTCAATATTTTTGCCGGAAATATTGACCATAGTATTAGAGGCTTTTGAACCTGTGAATAGCGTAAACCAGTTCATATTGTGAATCCTGTTAAGTATCCCGCCGTCGGCGGAGGGATCGTTTTTCTGTCATGACCAGATTCAGTTTAACAAGTATTCCCGCACCAACTGCCGCGCCCGATGTGGTCGGCTTTTGGTGGCAGCAGTCGTGATTTTATTTGCGTGGCAATCTCGTGGTGCGCACGGCGCACCCTACAACAGCGCAAATTTTCCTTAACTTAATGGCATTGGGGTTAACGTCAATATTCAGGGCTTGGGATAGGTTTTAGTCCAGACTTCGATTTGATACAGAATCTTGACGATCTGCACACCGCGCTCACTTAATGCATAGCTGACGGTGCGTGGAAATGTGGCCAGCGCTGATTTATGGATCAGCCCGCGCCGCGCCAGCGTGGACAATCGTTCTGCTAATACTTTGGCACTGATGCCGGACAATTGCGTGAGTAATTCCGCATGGCGTTTGGGCGAGGCCGCAAGCTGCCACAGCAACAGTGCGTTCCAGCGATGGCCCAGAAAGGATAGCCAGTCTTCAACCGGACAATCACGTGACAATCACGTGGTTTACGCGGCGTGGGAATATCGGGGTTTAAATTTATTGGCTTAGTGCGCATGGCCTGGCCTGGTTGTTACCGTTTGGTTAGAACTGAAGCTGTGTGTTTTGATTCGACTCATTCACAAACACACCGGAGGATTTCATGTTTAAAGTTAATTTGCCACACCAAATGAATCAAATTTTTGCCAGCGCATTTAATAGCCGCGACATCAATAACATTCTGGCATTGTATGAAGAAAATGCGGCATTGCGCATTGATTCCGATGAAACCTTCATCGGCAAGGTGGTGATAGCACAGCCATTGCGGCAGTTGTTATTATTGCAGGGCACCATGTTGTCGCACAACAATTTTTGCATTGAACAGGGCGATATCGCTCTGCTGCGTGCCGATCACGCAATTGTTGATGCAGAGGGTAAAACGATTTTTTCCGGCAGCTCTGCCGAAGTTGTGCGCCGGCAAACCGATGGCTGCTGGCTCTACATCATTGATCATGCGATGGGTGCTTCGTTGCCGCGAGTTGATGCAGAAGCAGTAGTATCGGGTAGGGACGGAGATTGGATGCAGTGAAACGGAATCCGGGGTAATTCCACATGCTACTTACTTAAAGTCAAGTCAATATAGGGGTGGGCTAGTTGCTCGCGACGTTTTGTAAAAGATTCCCGTCCATGAACACTAATAAGGCCAGTGTCATTAAGTTAATGGCTTTTCCCTCTCCCATTTATGGGAGAGGGAAATTCAGGTTTTATTTCTTAACTTAATGTATTGAGACCAGGAATTTATTATTCCCCTGTATTAACGCGCCCTTTACGTATAGCTATTCCAAACAAGCTAATCACGCCTGAACTAAAAAGCCAGATGGCAGCGGGAATGGGGACGCTTGAAGGTGCCCCCTCAATCCTGACGCCAAGATCTAAATAGTCCGCCAATTTCCATACGTTATTAGTTATTACATTGTTGGTGGCATAATGTGTAAGTGGATTTTGTGAAGGGCCAGGCATTACTGAGCCAGGCTGCAGCTCATAAATACCCTCAAAAGAAACCCAATAGTTACCCGCTGTAAGATTCCAATCTAATCCTGATAATCCATACCAATCAAAACCGTATGAATTTTGCGGCGTAACATTTTGAGGTGGTGGAACATAAACTGATTGTGAAAATAAAGCTTCCCCAGGAAGCCCGTTTATTTCATTATAAACAAGAATGTTAAAATCAAAACCACTACCATACCCATCTACGCCAATCCATCCTGTGATAGAGCTAATGGATGTGTTTTCAGTCAATGTAAACTGGCCAGAAAATTTATCATTTCCACCAAACCCCCATGCGTTACCCGGAAAAGGGTCGGGGCCAGGCCCTGTATCAACAATACTTGCTGAATGCACGTTGAATGTTAAAAGTAAGATAATCGCTGATAATGTCGCTTTCAAGAACTGCATTTTAAGTTTCCTTTACATATTTAATAAATTTATTACTCTTAGGAAACCTCTGAATAAGTCAGAGGTTCCTTAGGGTAATAAGAATACCATGTATGCAAGCTTTTTTTTATAAAGTTTAGATCAACAAAAGACAGGAATCACCACGAAATAATGCATAACATCGATAAACATTGCATAGTGCTCAATGATATATTTTATGCTGACGCAGTCAGATTGATCACAAGTGCCTCAGCTAACACCTTGTTCCGCTATATCCCCGTTTAACTGAAATTTCTTGTGCAGCCTTAATCCACAGCAACGGTTCTATCGACCGCCCATAGCCGCAAGCGCGTAATTTGTTCATCCATCACCACCGACAGCGGGCGGGTACGGGTGATTTCATGGAGTAACATTTCAGTTGTGATGGCTTGCTTTTTTTCCGGGTTGGCGTACAACACCGATACCACAGCCTGTTCAATTTCTGCACCCGAAAATCCTTCACAAGCGGCTGCTAGGCGTGGCAGGTCGAGTGTGTCACATGCTATGTCGCGTTTTGTGAGATGTATAACAAGAACACGTTCGCGGATGGATGCATTGGGTAAATCGACGAAAAAAATTTCATCCATTCGACCTTTGCGTATGAGTTCCGGTGGTAGTTGGTCGATCTGGTTGGCGGTTGCCACAATAAAAACCGGTTGTTTATTTTCGGCCATCCAGGTGAGTAGTGTGCCAAGCAAACGGCGTGAGGTGCCGTCTTCGTCGTTACTACCAGAAATACCTTTTTCCAGTTCATCAATCCACATCACACAGGGTGACATGACTTCTGCGGTATGTAATGCCTGGCGCAGATTGCGTTCGGTTTCGCCTATATATTTGTTGTAAAGCTGTCCAAAATCGAGCCGTAGCAATGGCACACTCCAGACACCGGCCACGGCTTTGGCGGCCAGACTTTTACCGCAACCTTGCACACCCAGAAGTAAAATACCTTTGGGTCGATCAAGGCCGGAAGTACCGGTTGTATCCGCAAATGCAACATGCCGTTGGTGTAGCCAGTTTTTTAATTTATCCATGCCGCCTACTTCTGAAAACGACGTGGTGTCGTATTCAAACGACAGCGTGTCATCACGATTAAGTAATTTATGCTTGGCTTGCATCACATCGGGCAGATCAGATTCAGTGATTGCACCATCATTAACCATGGCATTACGTACCAGGCGTTTGGCATCGCTGATACTTAATCCTGATAAATTTTTAATCAGTTTGTCGAGTGTGTCGCGGTCCGTGCGTACACGTTGTTTGGTTTGTTGTTGCCAGCTTTGTGCTTCGTTTACGATGAGTTGTTCAAGCTCGGCATTATCAGGCAAGCGCAAGCGAAATTGCACCGCTAACCGTGACAAACTATCCGGTAGTTCGGAGTGATGACTGATGAGTATTAACTTGCCCTGTTTGCCATCAAACAGCATGGCAATTTCTTTTAACAGGCGAATTGTTACCGGGTCGCTCAACCAGGGGTCTATGTCGAGCAAGGCATACATGCCCTGCACGCCGGCTGATTTAATGTGGCGAAGAACACTCTGCGCTTCGGTCATACTTTTGTGCGCACCCAGATCTATATCCAGGCGCTGCAAGCCCTCTGTTACCGACCATTTAAACAGGGGAATGGTGGATGTGATGGCGGCCTTCAGCAGATAATCAAGCGCGCGCAGTTCTTCATGGGATTCAATGGCGATTATGGGCGTGTGGCCGCGAATCAGTAATTCGAGATCATTTTGATCAGTCATAATTTATTTGCCCGCCACAAGTTTGCTTTCGTCTATTGTTAATGTTCGAAACGAATGCGGATGCTGTAAATTAAAATCATCTACATGATGCCGAATGTCAGGATTAAAACCACTCTCTCTGATATGCGCAACAAATTCCCGATACGCAGACGATCTTTTTTCAGATGTTGGTAATGATTGTTTTTCTAGATTGTAATCACTTAATATTTTGGCACCACGATTTACCGCTGCATCATTACCTCGGTCATCGGTATAGTATTGCGACAATACCAGTAACCGGGTGCCGATATAACAGGCTTCTTCCAGATCATGCGTCACGAAAAATATGGTTAATTTATATTGCTCATGCAGTTGCATAAGATAAACCTGCATTTGTTCCCGGGTATCAGGATCCAGCGCACCAAAAGGTTCGTCCATCAGCAGGATCGGCGGTTTGGTGACCAGCGCTTGGGCAATGGCAACGCGCTGTTGCATGCCGCCGGATAATTCATGTGGATATTTGTTGCGCGCATCCGCCATGCGCAGCTGTTCCAGCATGATCAGCGCCTGCTCATTGGCATCTTTATCAAAACGCCAGGGTAACCACCATTGCTGGCGCTTGAATCGCAAACCTAACAACACATTGTCGAGCACCGTTAAGTGTGGATACAGGGAATATTTTTGATACACAATGCCACGATGCGGATCGGGATAAGCGGCAATGTTGCCATCAATTAATACCCGGCCCCGGTCTGGAAATTCCTGCCCCAGTACCAGACGTAATAACGTTGATTTGCCGCAACCACTGGGCCCTACCAGTGTGCATAACTCACCGCTTGCAACCGCTAAATCGACATTATCAAGTACTACTTTGTTACCATATTGTTTGTACACATCTTCAATATGTAATTTAGAGTTGATTGCATTCATGGCGTAGTATCTCCCTGGTACCATGGAAATAATTTTCTGCGTAACAGTCGCAACGAATAATCAAAGAAAAATCCCAGCAAAGTTATCCAGGCAACGTAAGGAATAATGATGTCCATGGCCAGATAACGGCGCACCAGAAAAATTCTATATCCCAGGCCCTCGGTAGACGCTATGGCTTCTGCTGCGATTAAAAATAACCAGGCCGCACCGAGCGTCAGGCGCAAGGTATCAATCGAGCGGGGCAGTATTTGTAATAATGCAATTCGATATACGTATCCCAGTTGCGAACCACCTAATGTCAGGGTTTTAGTTAACTGTTCAGCAGGTAATGCGCGTGTCGCCAAATAGACATCACGCGTCATGGCGGGAAATGTACCAATAAAAATCAGTGCGATTTTTCCTAATTCATTAATTCCCAGTGTGATGAACAATATGGGTAATAATGCGAGTGGCGGTATCATCGCAATAAATGCCAGCACCGGATTAACGACGGCGGTCATGCCGCCAAACGTACCCGCGTTAAGGCCCAGCCATAATGCAACAACAAATGCAGCCGTCACACCAATCGCCAGCCGGGTAAGGCTCGCCTGCGTGTCATTCCATAATAAATATTCACCGCTGCGCGGATCCTCTTCCGTGATCATGGGCAGCATTGAATTCCACATCTGATGAAAACTGGGTAACAATTTATCATCGGGATTGTCGGTCAGTCGCGCATCAGATGCGAAGGAATACACGATTAACAATAAAAGAAACGGCAGCGCGCCCATGACAATGCGCTGCCAGCCAGTAGGTTTTGCATGCACGCCAAACAAACGTGCATATGGGGGGCGATTAGAGCTTGCCGTCACGCGCTAACTCCATGTATTGCGCATCAAATCGCAGCTTGATATTTTTATTATTGCCCAGTGTTTTGCCACCCGCAAATGCTATGCCCACATGGTCAACTGTTTTCGCACCGGCGCCAAACAAGCCTTTTTCAAAACTAAATTTGCGCACGCTATCCATGGTATCAATCAGCTTGGCGTCAGTTGCCACCTTGACGGCATCGGCCGCTTTATAAAACATTTGAGTGGTCTTCAGCTGGGCATTAAATTCAGCTTCGGTACCACCGGCCCCGCGCGCCATCAGGGTAATCGCTTGTTTTTGTGCCGCACCACCACCGGACATCAGGGCCATGGTTTCATACCAGGCGCCGGTTAGCGCTTTTTTGAAACGCTCATCTGCATTGCTTTTAACCACCATCAAGTCAAGAATTTCGCCGGGGATTTTTGATGAATCAAAAATCAGCGATGCACCCTTGGCCTGACGCACCTGTTGCAAAGGCGGGTTCCAGGTCACAACGGCGGCTTTAGGTTGCGCAATAAATGCCGAGGCTATATCGGCATCGGATGTATTAATGACTTTTACATCGCGCTCACTCAAACCATTCAGGCCCAGTGCACGCGCTAAAAGATAATGCGAAA
>JANOOU010000214.1:0-2540 GCA_031421475.1 Gammaproteobacteria bacterium
CTTTCGATCATGACCGTCATGTTTTCTTTTTCGAGATATTCCTGAATCAGCGCCGAAAGGCGTGCATCGTCCTCCACCAGTAAAATAGTATGATGAACGATCGGTTGTGACGTATGCATTGTTTTTTACGTAGCAGTCAATGATTCAGGAATCATAACTGATATCTGGAAAATACAGGCGATCTTCTTGTAACCGGATTGTTTCGGAGTGTAACGAAATAATGAAGCTCATAGGAAGACAGCTACAGGATCACACCTTTCCACCTGATATTATGCTACCCAAGGGCCGTGGAGAATTCAGTCGATGATCTATCGAATCAGTACAAATAACGACAAATATATGATTTTTCATATTGAGCCAAAAGAGCTTCGCTCAAAGATGGGCGATGACATGATGATTCATATGGGTGCAGAGCCTGATAAATATCTGGATCACTGGGTTAAACCGGATGCAACGTTCTATATTTCAAATAACTTCCCCAAAGCACTGAAAATTCCTGATATCACTCTATGGGGTGAGTTCCTTGTATTGAATGAAAAAGCCTATTCAGCTCTTTCTGCCAGGCTCAGTGAGTATGGTGAATATTTGCCTGTGAATTGTGAAGGTAATAATTATTATATCTTCAATATTTTGAAAATTATGGATAACTCGGTCGCTGTTGACGAAGAACAAAGTGTTAGAAAAGTTGAAAATGACATTTTTCTAGGCGTTGATAAACTGGTGTTTAAAGAAGGCGTCATGGGTGACACATTGGTTTTTAGGACGGCTTTTGATGAGCATCAGCGGGTTTTTTGCACTACCCAATTCAAGCAGCTTATTGAAAATATAAAACTTGATGGAATTACGTTTAAGACAGATCTGGAAGGGCTGAATTAAATCGGCATTATTGAGGGCACCTGATTCGATATGACGCGGATTACCTGCGGCATGTGAATTCCCTGAAGCATGGTCATGTAAAGCGTGTGCAGCATTGGCCATATTCAATGTTTTATCAATATGTGGCAGCAGGTGTTTATCCGCTGGATTGATGTGGCGATGCGGATCGTGTGATAGGTGGTGAAGAATAACATGCGTCCGATTACGCTATGCTAATCGGACCTACGCGGGCTTCTTGTAACCGGATTGTTTCGGAGTGTAACGAAATAACAGGGAATCTATTAGGGATGCTCTGATTAAGTCTTGTAGGGTGGATAAGCGTAGCGCATCCACCAGAGTTATCGGCGGATGCACTGCGCCCAAAGTTGAGTTTTGGCACCCTACGTTCATAATTTTTTGACCTAATCAGAGGTTCCCTGGGCACATGGATGTGCCTTCATTTTCAATAACGCACGTTATTGAAAATGGAGCCATTAAAAATAAACAGGGGTAAAAATCGCACACTATTTTTCGTGCTCTGAAAATTCCAGGATGGAATTATTCTGAGCTTCCTTAAATATCGCGGCTGTGTGCATGCTGTATAACCGGACGCAAATCGGATCTGCCATTTCTATGCATTGCAAGAATGCAATGTCCGCTTTTATGCGCAGGCCAAGATAGCACGAATAACGCTTTTGGCGCTCTCTTTGGAGTAGCCGCCACCGCCGAGTATAACAGCCGGTATTGCGCGCTGGCTCAGTGCCTGAATAGTTAGTTTTTCTCGCTCTACCATATCCTCAATGCTTAAACATAAACCGCCCAGTTTATCGCTCAGCAGCACGTCGGTTCCGGTCACGACAAACGCGAGGCGGTAATCGTCTTCCAGTTTGGCCAAAGCGTCACTGTAGCGCTGTAAATAAGTAGGGCCATCGGTACCTGGTACAAGTTGAACGGGAATATTGACGCGATCACGGGTGTAACCCGACATGGGATAAACACCTGCATTGTAGACATCTAAAATGGTGACGTGTTTGTTCTCCATGAAGGTATAGGCATTGCCGTTACCGTGATGGGCGTCGGTATCAATGATCAGAATTTTATCATCGGGTTTTAACAATCCATTTTTAATTAGCTGTTGATGGCAAATGCCAATATCATTGTAAATACAGAAGCCATCCATATTTTGTTGCGTGGCGTGATGATAGCCGCCCGACACATTCCAAGAGATGCCCTTCTCTTTCAAAGCCTGTGTGGCGCCCAGAATCGTGCCGGCAACGGCCCAGCGCATGGGCGACAGTATTTTTCGATCCAGAAAAGAAAAACTTATAAAAGGTAGGCGTGGGACTTCTAGCGCCTGAAAAATACCGTTTTTATCTCTCACGCGATGCCGCATGATACTGGAAAGAAATTCGTCGATAATTCCCATGCTTGCAGGGGCTGAAGGCTCCATAAATTCAATATGATCATGGTGCTTCAATCCATCATGGATGGTCTGAAATTTGGTGCCATCAAAAGGGTGCAAGTAATTTAACAGACCCAGGTTGATGTTGTAGTGTTTGCTATAAATGACTTTCATTTTATCGTCCGCCCTGCACGGCCAGTTTTCTGTTCGCCGATGATTTTTTGAGTATAACAACATTGTAAGGCGGGATAGAATGTGGAGGCAAAAAAAAGGGTGGCGTGAG
>JANOOU010000215.1:0-4730 GCA_031421475.1 Gammaproteobacteria bacterium
AAATTCACATACGGAGCAACCAGACGTTGCTCGGAGGCTATCACCTCTTTCAGTAAACTGATCGCCGTGTCGTATTCACTGGCATTCAGTGCGATCAATGCCTTGTCAAACATTTCCTGCACAGAAGCATCGACAACCACAGTTGAAATATTCTTATCCGCACCAGGCTCCTTTACCACCTGTCCGCCACAGCCGTATAAGCCAACCAACATCATCAGTCCTACGATGAAAGCCGTCATGTAAGGCACAAAATTAATATATCTAGTGTCAAAGTGCATGTTATTACATTACGGGTTGCGAAACTGCGGCTGGTACGACAATATTATTAGTTTGTGTCAGGGAACTCATGAAATTACTGGGCACTTCAGCTCTGGCATAACGCGCCGGCACCATGATCGCCAGCCTGGAAATACTTTTTTCTATCCAGTTGTTATAGATACCGGTTGCCAGTAACTCCATATTTTTTTCATGCACCTTGATGGCTTTTTCTTCAAATGGGTAAGCCTGTTCTTCTATGGCCAGATTATATTGCTCCAGTTCATCTGCATTGAGATTGTCTGGCCGCTCTGATTCCATCAGTGCGCGATTAAAATGCAGATACAGTTCGGCAATCTGATAGGTGACAGCGGCGGTAACATCACCCACACCATAATCAACCAGCCTCGTATAGGCATCGATTGTAACTTTCATCTGCGTCTTTTTCCTATCAAGATTTTTCTTGAAAGGTTTTACCAGTTTAATCGCTACAAATTCATCATACACGGGTTGTGCCAAATACAATGCGGCATTGGCTGCAAGATAGCGCGTGCGGTCAGTACGTGACTTACCAGCCCCGGCATCTGTTTTCACAATGATATCCAGCTGCGCAGTGTAACTGGCTATATCATTTTTCTTTTTGAAAATATCAGCAATCTTCTGCCGGGTTTCCAGTACAAAATCAACAGGTTCAGGAAAAGCCGCTACAAAACGTTGATATACTTTCAGTGCGCTGTCCTCATCACCGCCCCGCTCATACAAATCAGCCGCTTCCAGCAACGCTTCACGCCGTAAGGCAACATCAGTCGTTTCTTTTTCAATTCGCTCAAATTCTGCAGCAGCAAATAAACTTTGGCCATCTTCACGGTAAACGATAGCAAGTTTTTTGGTGACTTACGGCAACAGCTCATGTTTAGAGAAATTTTGACGGAACGCTTTTAATACCTCTGCAGCGCGTTTCCATTCTTTCAATGAAATCAATGCAGCGGCGGCGTCGTAATCTGCAGTCGGTCGTAAATTCGCATCAGGTGTAACCTCTCCAACACGTAAAAAATGTTCGGACGCCAACTTATAGTCTTCCAGCTTGCGAGCCTGCTCACCCTGCTTATAAATCGATGCTGCCAGATTCTCGGTAATCGGCACACGACTGGCATCATCTTTTGCACTCAAAGCCAAAACCTGCGTATAGCCCTGTTCTGCATCCTGATAATTTGTTAAATCAAAAGATCCATGGGCAACGATCAGCCAGGCGGATCGACGCAATGGCAACTCTGCATTGGGGTAATTTTCCAGCATTTTGCGCCCGGTTTTCACCGCCAGTACATAATCTTTGAGCTCATATAAATCATCGACAGCAGCCACCATAACCAGAGCTGCTTTTTCATGTTGCGGATAAGTATCCGCAAATTGTAATGAGCTGCGAATAATTTCGCGCTTAATCAGCATACGCTCAGACTGTGGCACAACTTTTAAATGTTCACGATAAGCAAACACAGCCGCATAGCCTGCTGCAGAGGATTTTTCATGCACCGGATAATTATACGCAGTACGTTCGTATTCCAGAGCCGCATCACGAAAACTGGCGTTTTCCAACAACAATTCCGCAAGCTGGAAATTCATCACCGGTGCTTTTACATCTTCTGGAAATGAATCCAGGTAAGCTCTATACCAATGTGCAGCTTCGATATAGTTAGCCGCTTTATCTTTCACCACACGCTTATCCTGATACAAGGCATGATAATGATTAGCGAGATCGGTCAGATTGGATTTGACATAGGCCAGAACATCCGGGTATGCATTAATATTATGGAATGTCCAGTAGGTAGATCTTAGGCCGTAATTACTGGCAAAATTCTTTTTGCCATCCACCACCAGTTTTGGAAAGCCGCCTGCCAGATAGATTTCAATAACACGAATATGAAAATAAGGTGCGACTTTATTTAAAGGATTTCTTTCAACGTATAAATTATACGATTGAGCCGCGTCAGAATAACGCCGGGTTTCAAGATAATACTCGCCTAGATGACTATAAACACTGGCTTCGTATTCGCGAACACCGTGCTTGTCAAAGTGATCCACAATCGATTGCGGGCCACCCAGATACGAAAAACTCAAACTTATTACGCGATACGTGTCATCTATGCGTTTTTTCTCAATAGGACTTTCAATATTGTTAAAATCAAAGCCAATAGCAATTTTGTAATCAAGCAACGCGATAAAATCGATCAACGCTTCTTCATACAGATCCTGTTTGAAAAACACCCAGCCTTGTTTATATAAAGCCAGTTCGTAAAAAACAGAACCTATGCCCACATCCAGAACCGCCTGATAGGCCGTTTCTGCATCCAGATATTTTTTACGTGTAAAAAAATATTCTGCACGGCGGAATTGCGCTTCATCAAAATGCCGTGACCGCGGGTAGTCTTTTACCAACTGATTCAATATGCTCATGGCTTTTTCTATTTGCCCGGTTTCTTCATAAGCACGAGATAATTGATAAAGCACCTGATCATTGCGCTCATAGTATGGATACTTAACGAGTAAATTTTTATATAACTCAATCGCCTCCATAGCGCCTGCAGTCTGTAATCCGGCTTCAGGCAGGGCAGCGTCATCGGTAGCATTGGTCAGGCCACTTAAATCCTGTTTCTCTGCGGCACGTTTTTCAAATGCTTTTTGTGATTCGCTGAGTTTGGCAATCACACTGGTTTGCAGTTTTGCCGCTGCTTCCTTTTGCTTATCGTCTTTAGCAATGATTGCAGTAATTGGAGGAGCCGTAATAGCCGGTGGCGATATTGTGGTAGGCGGCACATTATTGATATCCGCCTTGGCATCGTCAGGCGTTTTTTCGGGTAAAGAAGCCTTGGCTTGGGGAACGCCATATTCTTTTTCTATTTTCAAATCTGCAAGCCGGCGAATGGCTTCTGGCGTCAGCGCGCCTTCAGGTGTTTCGAGCAGGAATTTTTGGTAGCTTTCCATTGCTTTTTCCAGACTACCTTCGACATACTCTTCTTTAATTTCGATCTCAACCTTGTTTAAATCGGCAATCGTATCCTGTTTGCCGATCACACCACAGCCATGCAACCAGAACGCGCCCACCATGAGCATCGTAACTGTACTTAAGGTTAAACGGAGCATGCTCACTGCTTTTGCTCCAGTTCCATTTGCTGCTGTTTCTTGGTTGCGCGGTCGTAACTTTCAGCCAAAGCGAACCGTGCCTTGATTTGATAATCCTCGAGCTTTATACGCCGCTTTTCCAATTCGCTGATGGCCATGGTTTCCATCATACGGCCTTGACGTGCCATCACTGCATTCAATTTAATTTCAGATTGCTGTAAGCGTGTACGCAGTTGTCGAATAGGTGTTTCATAGCCCTCATAACTTTGGGTCGCCACCTGCCGTGTTCTGATAAATGAGCTGTGCATTTTCTTTAATTTATGAATGTGCTCATCCAATGCTCTTAAACTTTCAAAGGCGCCGCTCAGTCGCGTATCATATTCAGTATTAATTTGCCATTGCAACAGACCCTGCAAGCGGGCAATACGCCCCCGGATTTCATCCGTTTTTAATTGCGGATGCGCATTGAGATATACACCGAGTCGTGCGAGGGTATCACTGGCGGCGCGTTCATCTGACGACGCGAGATATTCCGGACGTCGTGCTACTAACATGGCCTGTAAACGCTGACTGATTTGATCACGTTGCTCGAGTCGCAACTTAATACGGGAATCCAGGGTTTTGAATTCTTTTTCTACTATCGGCAGTAATGGTGTGTAATATTGGCGGCGAATTTCAATCATTTCCTCATACACGTATAAACCATTCAACCAGGCTGCAACTTTTTTACGCAATTCCGCCAAATCCAGATAGTTTTTTAACCCCTCCTGAAAATCATGCGATGCCAGCAGTTCCAGAAAATAATACGTCTCAGGCGCGTCTGGACGATCGCGTAGATTTACCAGCCAGTTTTGATCACGTGCATTGTCTTCGTGCAACATAGCCTGAATGAGTTTGCCTTCACGAATATTTTTAACTGAAGCATCCAGTCTCGCTACTTCGGTACCGAAAATATCCATTGCATGACCGTATAACAGGGCCGCCTTACCGTAGATATCCAGCTTGCCATAAGAATAAGGCACGGCGAGCAAAGCTTCCTGCACCGCTGCATCCGTCACTTTACGTTTATGCAACATGGTCCAGGGTACCAGCGCACGTTGATAATTACCCAGTGACACATCGACCCAGCCAACGCCTAACAAGGCTCGATTCGAAAACGGTCCGTCGAGTCGAACACGTTCCAGGTAAGACCGTGCTAACTCCGGCGCGCTATTATCCAGCATGCGATATCCCAGCGTAAGATTGGCTTTGTCCCGTAAGGCCAGAACTGCCTGATCATCGCTGTTGATGTGACCCACAACATTCAGTTCATCTATGCCTTCCTTTTCCTGCCCACTCTGAATTAAGGCAATGCCCAG
>JANOOU010000216.1:0-6153 GCA_031421475.1 Gammaproteobacteria bacterium
GCGTATTCTGTTCTACCAACTGGTTTGCCGCTTCATTCACCGCACTCATTATTTGCGTTCTCACATTGCCGTCATGGCTCTCCGGGTTTTTTTGTATGTCTGAGGGCTGATAGTTCATCCCAGTAGCCGTTTGGAGCGCGGCTTACTTTTTTTAAAAAATGAACTATTCTGACAAAGGCAGTTATTTTCATAGCAAGGGCGTGGTTTATAGTGCTTTTTTTCAAAAAAAATTTTTTCTGTACGCGGTACCCCTCGTCGGCCGTAACTCGCCATTATTGTATGTGTAGAGCATCGGAATTTGGTCGAGGTGCAATATGAAGCAAATAAATACCGCCGCAGTATGGTTGATTTGCCTGGCACTAGGGCTGGCTAGTGGTGCTGCGGTGCTCAATGCACCCTATGGAACAGTGGCTGGACTCGTCGTAGCTGTGTTGTTGTTGCTGGCCGCCGTGATTGCTGCATGGCAAATAACACACTTGCAGGCAGCACGTATGGATGCGGTCATAATCGATCAACAGCAGGCGTGCGAGAAAAAATTACAGGCGCTGGCAGATCAGAGTGTCGCTGGTCTGGACGTTTTTTGCGCGCGTGCGATGCCGATCTGGGTACGCCAAATCGAAACTGCGCGTACCGAAACGGAAGAGTCTGTTACCGTACTTACGCAACGTTTTTCCGTAATATCGAAGCGCTTAAGCGCTGCAATCACAGCTTCGCGGCGAGACTCATCGGGTACAGGTGATGAACACGGCACGATCAATGTGATCAAAACCAGTGAGCACGAGTTAAAAATCTTGATCGATACACTTCAAACCGCACAGCATGCACGCGATACGGTATTTGCTGAAATTCGTGGTTTATCACGCTACACCGAAGAGTTACTAAAAATGGCAGCGGATGTTGCGGCCATTGCTGCACAAACTAATTTATTGGCGCTGAATGCCGCCATCGAAGCGGCGCGAGCAGGTGAAACGGGGCGGGGTTTTGCTGTGGTGGCCGACGAAGTGCGTAAACTCTCCGGTTTATCCAGCGAAACCGGCAAAAAAATGGCGGAAAAAGTTGGCGTAATCAATACCGCAATGGTCAGTGCCTGCAAGGTTGCAGAAGACGCTTCTGCGCAGGACGCGCAATCGATTAAGAATTCAGAATCCACGATAGATAACGTCATCGACCGCTTCGGTGGTGTCGCAGCCCGCTTGAGCGAATCAGCCGAAATATTGCAAAACGAAAACAACAGTATTGGCATAGAAATAAATGAAGTGCTGGTGTCGCTCCAGTTTCAGGACCGGGTCAGCCAGATTCTGGTTCAGGTGCGTGAGAACATGCAAAAACTGGAAGCTCATCTGCACGAAAAAAATGATGGTACACGGCACATTGACGCGCATGAATGGTTAAACGAAATGCATTTGGGTTATGCCACAGAAACACAGCGTATGAACCACAATCAGGCGCCGGTGAAAACCACATCTGCACAAGAAATTACTTTTTTCTAAGGAAAACTTTCATGGCTAAAACAATTTTGGTTGTTGATGACTCTGCTTCGCTGCGGCAAGTGGTTAGTATTGCCTTGAAGGGCGCAGGTTACGACGTGATTGAAGCCTGTGATGGTAAAGATGCCTTGACGAAGCTCAATGGCGTAAAGATCCACCTCATTATCAGCGATGTGAATATGCCGAATATGGATGGCATCAGCTTCGTCAAAGAAGTCAAAAAATTGCCCAATTACAAATTCACGCCAGTGATCATGCTCACCACCGAATCGCAGGAAGGTAAAAAAGCCGAAGGCCAGGCGGCTGGCGCCAAGGCCTGGGTGGTCAAACCGTTTCAGCCGGAGCAAATGCTGGTCGCCGTTTCTAAATTAATCATGCCTTAATCTGGAGCGTGTTATGGATATTCAAGCCAAAATGAAAAACGGGTTATGCAAGGTGCGTATCGCGGGCGAAATGACGATTTACGATGCGGCTGAAATGAAACCGGAATTGATGCGGCAACTGGCACGGGCGGCTGAATTGGACGTGGATCTTTCGGGTGTTTCCGAATTCGATAGCGCCGGGTTGCAATTACTTATTTTGCTCAAGCGCGAAGCGGCACAGCACGGCAAAGTACTGCGCTTGCGGGCACATAGTCCGGCTGTACTGGAGGTGTTAACGCTAACCCGTGCGGATACTTTTTTTGGCGACATGGTCGTGTTGCCGTTTGGTACCTAACTTTCTTCAAGTGAGCCTGACATGAATCTCGAACAAGCGCTGCAAACGTTTATTGTTGAAAGCCGGGAGCTGCTCCAGGATATGGAATCGTGTCTATTGCGCCTGGAAAGTGCGCCGGACGATAGCGACACCCTCAATGCCATCTTCCGCGCCGCACATACCATTAAAGGCTCGGCCGGCATGTTCGGGCTCGATCTGGTCGTGAGCTTCACTCACATTGTTGAAAGCGTGCTCGACAAGCTGCGCGACGGTGACGTTGTGGTGAATGGCGAGGTGGTCGCATTACTGCTGAAGTGCGGCGACTATATCGGAGAACTGGTTACCGTGGTGGCGGTAAATGGTGAAACACCTTCGGCAGATATGCTGCGTACTGAAAACGAGCTGACGCAGTGCCTGCATGCCTTGTTGAGCCAGGTCAGCCGTGTAACATCCGGGCCCGTCGCACAGTTGCCGGTACAGCATGAGGCGCAAGTCGAGGTGGATGCCGGCAAATCAGGCAGCCTTGCCATAACCGATAACTGGCATCTTTCGCTGCGCTTCGGCTTGAATGTGTTGCGCAACGGCATGGATCCGCTGTCCTTTATCCGCTATCTCACTAACCTGGGTGAGATCGTCAACATTACCATGTTGGCCGATGCCATGCCCGCAAGCGAACAGATGGATCCAGAGGCCTGCTATCTCGGATTCGAAATTGATTTTTATTCGGCAGCAGATAAAGCCGCCATCGCCAGCGTGTTTGACTTTGTGCGTGAAGACAGCCTGATTCACATTCTGCCACCGCACAGTAAAATTATCGAATACACCGATATGCTGCGCCAGCTTCCCGAAGGTGATCAACGCCTGGGTGATTTGCTGGTAGCGAGCGGCGCACTAACACCCGCCGAACTGGAAGAGGCGTTACGCCTGCAGCAATCACCACCCGCCAAACCGCTGGGCGAAATTCTGGTGGAACAACATAGTGTTGATAAGGAAGTAGTGGATGGCGCATTGGACAAACAACGCCAGACCAAAGAGCGCAAGGCGCAAGAGAATCGCTACATCCGGGTGCATGCAGACAAGCTCGATAGCCTTATCAATTTGGTAGGTGAACTGGTGATCGCCGGTGCGTCCGCCAACCTGCTGGCGGCGCGCGCAAACAACCCGCTATTACAGGAATCAACCTCGGTTATTTCCCACCTGGTAGAAGACATTCGCGACGGCGCGCTGCAATTGCGCATGGTGCAGATCGGCGAAACTTTCAGCCGTTTCCAGCGTGTGGTGCGCGATGTCAGCCAGGAGTTGGGCAAAGACATCGAGCTGGTGATCAGTGGCGCCGAAACCGAGCTGGATAAAACCGTGGTCGAAAAAATTGGCGATCCGCTGATGCATCTGGTGCGCAATGCCATGGATCACGGCATTGAACCGGCAGAAGCGCGTGCTGCCAATGGCAAGCCCGCCAAAGGCAAACTCTATCTCAACGCCTACCACGATTCCGGCAGCATTGTGATTGAAGTCGCCGACGACGGCGCCGGGCTCAACCGCGAGCGGCTGTTGCAAAAAGCGATCGAGCGTGGCCTGGTTGCAGCGAGTGCAAATCTTTCTGACCATGAAATCTACAACCTGATTTTCGAGCCCGGTTTCTCCACCGCCGAAAAACTCAGCAACCTCTCCGGGCGCGGTGTTGGCATGGATGTGGTGCGGCGCAATATCGAGTCACTGCGTGGCACGGTTGAACTGGATAGTGAACCCGGCCTGGGCACCACCGTGCGTATTCGATTGCCGCTGACACTGGCCATTATTGATGGCTTTCTGGTGGGCGTGAACCGTTCTTCTTTTGTGATCCCGCTCGACATGGTAACGGAGTGTGCGGAATTGAATGCCAGCGAGCGCCACAGTGCGCGTCAACGTGGCTACCTCAACCTGCGTGGCACGGTGCTGCCACTGGCGTGGCTGCGTGATCAGTTCGCCGTGAACGGGGACGACGCACGCCGCGAAAATGTGGTGGTTGTTCACTATGGCAGCCATCAGGCCGGGCTGGTGGTGGACGAACTGTTCGGCGAGTTTCAAACCGTGATCAAACCCCTGGGCCAATTATTCGGCCATGTGCAGGGCATCAGCGGTTCCACCATTCTCGGCAGCGGCGAAGTGGCGCTGATTCTGGATGTGCCGTCTTTGATTCAACACGCTATCGGGCGCGAAAACGCGGCGGTCGGGGCGCAACAGAACCAGCGTTTAACCACAACTCAGCATTAAATCTACGTTTATTGAAAGGGGTCTACATGTTTAAGAATATGAAAATCGGCATGCGTCTGGGGCTGGGTTTTGGCCTGGTGTTGGTGTTGCTTTCCATGATTGCATTTATCGGCCTTACCCGGCTAGCGCATATGAACGTGGACGTGGAACTCATTCTCCACGACCTCTATCCGAAGACGGTGCAGGCCAACGACATCATCGACAATATCGACATCATCGCCCGCGCCATGCGCAACACGCTGATTATGGACAAGCCCGAGGACATTAAAAAAGAGCTGGAGCACATGGTGGAGGCCGAAAAGATCATCAAGGATAGCGAGGACAAATTAGAGGCCAGCATGAAGAGCGACAAAGGCAAAGCGTTGCTCAAGGCGATCGCCGACGCGCACGGTAGCTATGCGGTGGGCGAGCATCGGTTCGTCAAGCTGGTGGCCGACGGTAAGCAGGAAGAAGCCAAAGTGCTGTTGCTGGCCGAGGTACGTGCGACTCAGGCGACTTATTTTAAGACGCTCAATGACCTGCTTGCCTACCAGAGTGAGCAGATGGAAGAGGCCGGCAAGGACGCTGTCGATACCTATAATGGCGCACGCACCCTGATGATGATTCTGAGTGGATTAGCTATTTTGATGGGTGCCGTCGTTGGTTTTTTCATCACCCGGAGTTTGATTAAGTCCTTGGGTGGCGAGCCTGATTACGCCAATGGCATTGTCAGGCGGGTGGCGGAAGGCGATATGACGGTTACGGTAGAAACCAGAGCCAACGACAATTCCAGCCTGCTGTACGGCATAAAAACCATGGTGGAAAAACTTTCCCAGATCGTGGGCGAAGTCCGCAGTGCCGCCGAGAACCTCACATCCGCCTCCGAAGAAGTGTCCGCCACCGCGCAAAGTATGTCACAGGCCACCAGCGAACAGGCCGCCTCCGTGGAAGAAACCAGTGCCTCGGTGGAACAGATGACCGCCTCCATCAACCAGAACACCGAAAACGCCAAAGTCACCGACGGCATGGCCTCAAAAGCCGCCAAAGAAGCCACCGAGGGTGGCGTGGCCGTCACCCAGACCGTGGCCGCGATGAAATCGATTGCCGACAAAATCGGCATCATCGACGACATCGCCTATCAAACCAATCTGCTGGCGCTGAATGCCGCCATCGAAGCCGCCCGTGCTGGTGAGCACGGTAAAGGTTTTGCCGTGGTGGCCGCTGAAGTGAGACGGCTGGCCGAGCGCAGCCAGGTCGCAGCCCAGGAAATTGGCCAGGTTGCCAAGGATTCGGTAAATCTGGCCGAAAAAGCGGGCAAGCTGCTGGACGAAATGGTGCCGTCGATCAACAAAACTTCTGACTTGGTGCAAGAGATTGCCGCTGCGAGTGAGGAGCAATCTTCCGGCGTGGGCCAGATCAACACCGCCATGAGCCAGTTAAGCCAGATCACCCAACAAAATGCGTCGTCTTCCGAAGAGCTGGCCGCCACCGCCGAAGAAATGAGTGGCCAGGCCGAACAGTTGCAGCAGGTGATGTCCTTCTTCAAGGTTGAGACCGCTGCCGGAGTGGCGAAGCTATCGGCGATGAAACCCGCAGCCAAAACTGCCGCGCGTGGATCGGCCAAAGCCGCCGCAGCCGGTAAAGCCCCGGTTGTTGAAGGCGATTTCGTGCGCTTCTATTTTAACTGAAGGAGAACATCATGGGCGCACTCGTTAAAACCAACGCTGTTCAAGCTGTG
>JANOOU010000217.1:0-1993 GCA_031421475.1 Gammaproteobacteria bacterium
TCATCGAAGCGGGCGTGGTAGCCAATAGCGCCGAGGCTACCCCCCTCTTAATACGGCTTGATTCAATAACACAGGCCTGACAGCTCATTTCAATCAGACAGCGATACGGATAAAAACCTTCACGATCGGTGTTTGTATTCACCACTGACCGCTCCATCGCCCATCGCCAAATATTCAAACTCATTTCGATAGCCACCAGCAGCAGCCCTTTATTGCTATCATGTTTCAAGCATCTTGTTCGTGTTCATCGTCGCTTCCAGTGGTTGATTTGTGTTGCAACGATAAGATGAGTGGATGTCCGCCGCTGAGCGGACGAGGGCTGCAGGGTATCTACCGGGTGTGGTGTTATTAGTATGAATAAAATTCTGTTTGTAGCCAGCGAAGCCTTCCCCTTCATTAAAACCGGCGGATTAGGCGATGTTGCCGGTAGCTTACCGTGTGTTTTACAAAAACGAAAACAGGATGTGCGTTTATTATTACCCGGTTATCGCAGCGTGCTTGCGCAAATCAAACAACCGCAGGTGATGGCCGAATGCGAGCATTACGGGCACAACATTCGCATTATCGAAACCTTGCTACCCAACAGCTACGTCAAAGTCTGGCTGGTGGATTGTCCGGCTGCATTTGATCGACCGGGCAATCCCTATGTAAATGCCGAAGGTGTTGACTGGCCGGATAATGCATTTCGTTTTGCCCTGTTTTGTCAGGTAGCCGTGGGTATTGCATTGAATCGCTGCAAGCTCAACTGGCAACCGGATATAGTGCATTGCAACGATTGGCAAACCGCACTGGTGCCGGCACTGCTGAATGGTTATGCACAACGCCCGGCCACCGTATTTACCATTCACAATATGGCGTATCAGGGTTTATTCGCTAAACAAACCTTTACAGCTCTGAACCTGCCAGAAACTTTATGGCATCCCGACGGCGTTGAATTTTACGACCAGTTTTCTTTTTTAAAAGGCGGGCTGGTTTATGCCGATTACATCAATACGGTAAGCCCCACCTACGCCCAGGAAATCCAGCATGCCAAATCCGGTTATGGTCTGGATGGATTATTACGTCACCGCCGTGCTGTCTTGCGCGGCATACTCAATGGCATCGATCAGGACACCTGGAATCCCGCCAGCGATTTACACATTCCATATCGCTACAACCAGGCAACCCTTAAAAACAAATCCCTCAATAAAACCGAATTGCAATCTGCACTCAAATTACAGGTTAATGCCAATACCCCCCTGCTCGGCATGATCAGTCGCATGGTCGAACAAAAAGGTTTTGATACCGTAATCGGTGCTCTACCGGCACTGACGAAATTACCCATTCAAATGGTATTTCTCGGCAGCGGCCAACGTCATTTTGAAAAGACGCTGGCTGAATGGGCAAAACAATATCCCACTAAAATCCATGTACGCATCGGCTACGATGAAACCCTGTCTCACCGCATTGAAGCGGCTGCAGATTTATATTTAATGCCATCCCTGTTCGAGCCTTGCGGATTAAACCAGCTCTACAGTTTGCGCTACGGCACCTTGCCCGTGGTGCGCAATGTTGGCGGCCTGGCGGACAGTGTGTGTGACACGAATACCACCACGCTCGCCAACAACACCGCCACCGGATTTGTCATGCCCGACAACCAACCCGCCACACTCGTTACCACCGTGCAACGCGCACTCCACTACTACCAGCAACCGGCGATATGGCGGCCCATACAGGTGAATGCCATGAATCAGGATTTTTCCTGGCAACAAAGCGCCGAAGAGTATTTACAGATGTATCAGGATGCAATTAAAAGTAGGGCGCCTCTAAAAATAGTAATTTTTTCGTGAGGGCAAGGAAGCACCGCGCACAGAACCGCAGTGTATAAGTCAACCATGAGGATTACGCCGGGCTTCCTGCCCTCCGCCCTTCGGGCCAGGCAAAGCCTGTTCAAAATCGCTCCAGGCGATTTTGTCGAGCACGGAGGTTATAGTCAGGATGTATTGTATGCCGA
>JANOOU010000218.1:0-5696 GCA_031421475.1 Gammaproteobacteria bacterium
CTGTAGGGTGCAATAAGCGAAGCGGAGCGCATTGCACCACTTATATCATACGGCGCAATGCCCTTCGGTTATTGCGCCCTACACTACGCATTAATGGTCTATAAATAGATCATATATATATCATATGATCCATATAAAGATCATTTAACTTGTGCTCCTCATGCATTGATGCTAACTTCAATACCCATATCCGTAAACCTGCGTGACCCTACTCTACAAGCCCACTGACATGCCCAAATCCACTACCCGCGCCTATTCCGGCTATACCTCAGACGCCGTAGCCCTGCTCGGCGGTTTAATTCGCAGCGCGCGTACCGAACGTAAAATCACTGCACAGGAGCTGGCCGAACGCGCGGGGATTTCCAGAGGCTTGTTACAGCGTATTGAGAAAGGTGATTTAAAATGCGCGATTGGAGCGGTTTTTGAACTGGCTACGCTTGTAGGTGTGCGTTTGTTTGATGCCGATGCAAACACCTTGTCAAAACAACTACGTTCCACCGAAGAAAAACTCACCTTATTACCAAAATCTGTGCGCCCCAAACAAAAGATTGTGGACGATGATTTTTAAAACATCTTATAACGAAGCATTCGTCTGGATCTGGCTACCCCAAGAAACCAATCCGGTAGTCGCTGGCAAGTTAGTAGCAGACAACGGCAATATTTTTTTTAATTATGGTAAAAGTTATCTTGAACGATTACATGCAACCCATCCGGCCATAGCCATTTATGAACCCGAGTTACCGCTTAAGGCGGGGGCACTACCATTACTTACCGACCTTAACATGCCGGGCTGCATACGCGACGCCGCACCCGATGCCTGGGGACGTCGCGTCATTCTTAATAAAACATTGGGCAGGAAAGGAATCAAAACGGATACCAACGAACTCGGTGAAATAAGCTATCTACTTGAATCCGGTTCAGATCGTATTGGCGCGCTGGATTTTCAACAATCCACCACAGACTATGTAGCGCGTTCCGCATCCAATGTTCCGCTTGAAGAATTACTGGAATCCGCTGCACGTGTCGAGCAAGGCATACCTCTCACCCCTGAGCTGGATTTGGCCTTGTATCATGGCAGTGCCATTGGCGGCGCACGCCCCAAGGCACTGATTGAAGATGCACATAAAAAATATATCGCAAAATTTTCTTCCAGCTCGGATTTACACAGCGTGGTTAAAGCAGAATTCATCGCCATGCGGTTAGCAGCACTTGCAGGCTTAAATGTTGCGCCGGTAAAACTCACAACCGCCGCCAATAAAGATGTGTTGTTAATTGAACGTTTTGATCGTGTAAAAACATCACAGGGCTGGCAACGCAAGGCCATGGTGTCGGCTCTCACTCTGTTTGGTCTCAATGACATGATGGCGCGTTATGCCAGTTATGAAAGCTTCGCCGAAATTATTCGCCATCGCTTTACAGAACCAAAAGATACGTTGAGAGAACTGTTCTCACGTCTGGTTTTCAATATACTGTGTGGCAACACCGACGATCATGCACGTAATCATGCGGCATTCTGGAACGGGAAAAATCTTAGCCTGACACCCGCCTACGATATTTGTCAGCAAGGCCGCACCGGCAATACCGCCGGACAAGCCATGCTGATTTCTGGCAATAATAATCTGAGTCAGTTAAAAATCTGTTTGCAAGCAGCGCATAATTTTTTGTTATCGAAAGCAGATGCGCAGGAAATTTTTGCCACACAAAAACATATCATTGAAAAAAACTGGGCAGCGGTTTGTGATGAAGCGCAGCTCAGTACCGTTGACAGAAAACGGCTCTGGCACCGACAGTTTTTAAATCCTTTTTCACTGGAGTGATGCCATTCCCTACCCTACGCTATATGTGGCTTGGCGCCATACTGACCTCGGCTAGTATCGCTATGCGTTCATCGATCCGGCAGGCATCCGGGCGTGATCCCGTCTTTTTTCACGTCAATGCGGCATAATTATCCACCAAACATTTCGTATTTGACGCAACAACCCTTAAAATCAACACCTGTCACTAAATAAAGGCCTTATGAAAGTACCCAAGCGATTACAACCCCTGGTCGACGACGGCCTGATTGACGAGATTCAATCGCAGTTAATGAGCGGCAAAGAAGCGCAGGTGTATGTGGTTCGCTGCGGCGATTCGATACGCTGCGCCAAGGTTTACAAAGAATCTAACCAGCGCAGCTTCAAACAGGCGGTGCAATACCAGGAAGGCCGCAAGGTCAAAAACTCGCGTCAGGCCCGCGCCATGGGCAAGAACTCGCGTTACGGCCAAAAAGAATCCGAAGACGCCTGGCTAAATGCCGAAGTGGATGCACTCTATCGTTTAGCGGCTGCCGGTGTGCGTGTGCCCAAGCCATTTGGTTTTGTGGATGGCGTGTTATTAATGGAACTGGTAATGGACGCCGAAGGCTATGCTGCGCCACGACTCAATGATGTGAGCTTAAGCAGCGAACAAGCCTGCGACTATCACGCCCGCATGATTGCAGAAATCGTACGCATGCTCTGCGCTGGCCTCGTACATGGCGACTTGTCAGCGTTCAATGTACTGCTGGATCAACATGGCCCGGTGATTATCGATTTACCACAAGCCGTTAACGCCGCCGGCAACAACAGCGCCGGCATGATGCTGGAACGTGATGTCGATAATATGGCATTGCACTTTGGCCGTTATGCACCCGAATTATTACGCACCGATTACGGCAAGGAAATTTGGTCATTATTTGTCAGCGGCAAACTCAAACCCGACAGCCAGCTCACCGGGAAATTTGAGCGCAGCACCGTGGATGCCGACGTGGCGAATGTGATGTTGATTATTGAACATGCGCGGCAACAGGAAGAAGAACGGCGTGAGCGGGAGCTGGCAGCGCGGGAAGCGGAATAGACATACTTGCAGTGAAACAAACTGGGGTTTTTAATTTTTATTATGTATAGCTGACTCTACAGTTAACAAAATATTTGAAAATCGGGTGTAGGCCAACGCCCATGCCAGTGCCACACCGGTTATATTGGCCAGCATATCAGCCACTTCATATTGACGTATACCGCCCCAGCCCTGAATAAATTCCAGCATTATGCCCATGCTGATAAATCCCGCCGCCAATAATATTTTTTGTTTTCTGTCATGAAATATTTGTATAAACCAGCCCATCATGCCGAAATAACCGGTTATATGCAGCAGCTTGTCTGATATTCGAATACCTGTACCCAGTGGACTTGATGTTAAAGTTTGATACACCACAAAGGTTATCATCGTGAATCCCATCGCTAGCCAGAAATATTTATAACGCAAATTTTTAGTGATCATAAACGGTAACGCATATCCTGTAATCCGAATCCCGGAAAATTTTGTTCAATATTTTTAGTCAGCATCATAACCTTGAAGCGCTCACCCATTTCAGATGGCTGGGTCAATGTTTTTAGTTGCTGCGCCCACTGCATGTTTTTTCGTTTATCTGTGCCGATTTTTTCTTCAAATAATACGGGTAAACCGCAATCCAGCAAAAAATGCGCCTGCGATGTATAGCCCTGCACTTCAAAACCTGACTTCAATGCGGCATCTGCAACAGCCGTAAAATCTACAAATGCGGTTATGTCCTGCAAGCCTGGGTAACGCAAGGCATCATCAAAACTGCGATGTTGAAAATAACACATCAAGGTACCCATGTTGCGTTCAGGTAAATAATATTCACGACGCGGATAGCCATAATCGACAAGGAATACAGCACCCTTATTCACCACCTCTGCTAACAATTTAAGCCAGGGGTAGATATTCATATTGACTTCAGATGTATAGCCATCGCACAGTTCATAACCGATTTCATTCTCGATAGTCACCAGATATTGATGCAATGTATCATCATAGGTTCCGGCTTCTAAACAAAAGACCTCACCGTGGTTGACTACACCGAGTGGGAAAAACCTGCCGTTGAGTTTTACAAATCGTGTAACCGGCATGGCATCCAGTACTTCGTTTGCCAATGCGACTGCATTTAAGGGGGTCGCCGGCAGCGTATGTAACCATGAAACCCGTTCATGTAAATGCGGTGCATGTTGCAAAATAGTTTGCGATTGTCGCTGTTGTAGCTCAGCGCTTAATTCAACAATGAAATATTGATCAGGCAGAGCTTGTAGAAGTTCCAGCTGCATTAACAAGTCCAGCGCCAATTTACCCGACCCCGCGCCAAATTCAATGATACGGGGTTGCAGCAGACTCCCAAGTATTTTTGCTACCGGATTGGCGAGGCTCTGCGCAAACAACGGCGATATCTCGGGGGCGGTTATAAAATCACCGTGCTCGCCGAATTTTTGTGAACCATTCGTGTAATAACCTATACCCGGCGTATACAAAGCCAGTTCCATGTATTCGCTAAAGTCTATCCAACCGGACCTGGCCACGATATTATTGCGGATTATGGCAGCCAGTTGTGCGCTATGATCTCTGGCAGCCGCATCGGGTTCTGGTATATCCAGTTTCATCATCGAAATATATCTTAATAGAGTGACAGGCATTCTAACATGCAACATAAAACAGTTTTGATTACCGGTGGTGCCAAACGTATAGGCGCCGAAATAGCACGCTTGCTACATGCCGACGGCATGAATATCGTCATTCACTATCGATCATCAAAAGGTGACGCGCAACTACTCTGTAACCAGCTGAACCAGCTACGTGATAATTCCGCGATTATCTTGCAGGCTAATTTATTGCAGATTAATGAACTGCCCGCACTGGTCGAAAAATCGGTTGCGCAATGGGGAGGGCTCGATGTTCTCATCAACAATGCTTCGACTTTTTATCCCACACCCGTTGGCGAAATTACAGAAGCCCAGTGGGATGATTTGATGGGTAGCAATCTTAAAGCACCGTTATTTTTATCTCAGGCCGCTGCGCCTCACCTCAAACACCAACGCGGTTGTATTGTTAATATTGTCGATGTACACGGCATACGCCCCATGAAAAATCATCCGGTTTACTGTGCTGCCAAGGCTGGCCTCGCCATGCTCACGCAATCGCTGGCCAAAGAACTCGGCCCGCAGGTAAGAGTAAATGGTGTGGCCCCCGGTGCAATCATGTGGCCGGAAAATAATCTTGAACAGGATGAGGCACTGCGCGAAATGATACTGGAACGCACGGCATTAAAACGCCAGGGCGAACCCAAAGATATCGCCGCCGCCGTGCGTTTTTTAATTCGTGATGCGGATTACATTACAGGCCAGGTTATTCCGGTTTGTGGCGGCCGCAGTATTAATATTTAGCAGCTGAAGTTCAAACAAAAACAAAAACCCGCAAATAAACGCGAATTAAAACAAAACCATTATTCTTTCTTTTGCGTTCATTTACGGAGTATTTTTTATAAAACGACTATTACGCATCCTGCTTAATAGTACAAAGGCAGGAATAATATTAGTGCCGTAGGGTGGGCAATTTTTTTTGCCCACCATTTTTACTACACCGATAACTACGCGAGCTTAACCCCATTTACTATTTACTGTGAAAGCTTATTAATGTAAAGAATTGACAATAACAATGAACTTGTTATCAAAACACAATAACTTAGCACCAATTCTTTTTTGCCCATGCCAGAGTTATATTTTTGCATAGCCAATTGAAATAGAATAACGATTGTTATAAACCAATTTGGCCATAATATTCCGATAACACTCATACTAATAGAACCAACTATGAATATAAATAATTTAACA
>JANOOU010000219.1:0-2304 GCA_031421475.1 Gammaproteobacteria bacterium
AGATGATATGCAGGATGTAGTCGAAGAACGGCTTGATCTGGTATTACGCGTGGCAACGCAGCATGACAGCAGTTATGTGGCGCAATCATTAGGTAAAATTATTTTGGTATTGTGTGCAACGCCCGAGTATTTGCAAAAACACGGCGAGCCCGTTGAACCGCAGGAATTGTTGACGCACAACTGTATTGCTTTTGATCACAGTCACTCCTGGACATTTTCTGATAAGACAACCGAACAAACGGTGGTTGTGAATGGCAAGGTCAATACCAATATGGTTTCAGTGATGATATCCATGACCTTGCAGCATATGGGCATAACGCTGTTGCCGATTCAACTGATACGTGATCAACTGGCTAGTGGTGCTTTGGTTGCAATACTCCCGCAATACAGTATTCGATATACCTATATCGATGTAAACGAAGTATTTGTGCTGTATTCCAATCGCAAACATTTACCGCCGAAAATAAAAGCATTTATTGATTTTTTCCGGGATAAAATTTGAATAAATCGGGTGTGTATCAATGCCATTAAGTTAAGAGTTTTTCGGCCCCCTCGACATCCGTGTCTCTCCCCCTTTGAGGGGGAGGGTTAGGGAGAGGGTGTTATAAGTACCTGAAATTTCTCACCCTCTCCCCAGCCCTCGGCAACTGCTCCTGCGTTGCTCTACCTCCTGCGTCCGTGCAGTCGTCTCCCGCCCGCGGGAGAGGGGGCCTTAAATTTTTTACTTAACTTAATGGCATTGGGGTGTGTATACAATGTACACATGATCGCTACATTAATGGATAAAACAGAAAACCATGGGGCCCTTAATAACGTTAAAAGTGCACACCGCGTTGAAGGCAGCGAAATCCGTTATTGAATGTTCACTGGATTTGGGGCGTTCGATATCGACTGTCGAGGTGCATGATACGGGGTGGGTTTGGCAGGGCCAGGCATTTCCGTTTCTGGAAACCTGCAAAGATCGAACTATTTATTATTGGGATACCGATGCATTTTTACCGGTGTCACGTTATGCCACGTCATTAATAAAACTGGTGCCCACCGAATGGGGGCCGCCGACGTTTGAAATTGACGGTATTAAAATGTTGCCGACTGCACAGGTGTCACCTTATCTTGATGCCGGGCAAAAAGTTAAGTTGATACAACCACAAGGCAAAATAGTGCTCGATACCTGTGGCGGCCTGGGTTATTTTGCGGCTTGGTGTTTACAGAATAATGCACGCCAGATTATGTCTTACGAAAAAAATCCAGACGTGATCTGGTTGCGCAGCCTGAATCCCTGGTCGCCTGTTGCCGGTCACCATTTTACGCTGACTCAAGGCGATATAACGCTGGAGATTGCCGCTTTGGGTAGTGATTCGGTTGACGCTATTTTGCATGATCCGCCACGATTCGGGATTGCCGGTGAACTGTATTCACACCTGTTTTATGACCAGTTGGCCAGAGTGCTAAAACGCAAAGGCAAATTATTTCATTACACGGGCAAGCCTAACCAGCTTACCAGCGGTCGTGATGTGCCGAACGAAGTGGCGACGCGATTGCGTCGAGCCGGCTTTAAAACCGAGTTGACAGGTGATGGTGTGCTGGCGGTGAAAATATGATGGCGGCCAGGGTGTGATGACGGTATGACGAAACAAAAATCGGTTTCCGGGGTATCATGCGACACGCGTTTGTCGGATCCGGGTTCGCGAAGACGGGAACTCCATGTTGAGCCGGGGGGGGCGGTCAGATGAGTGCTGTGCTGCTCAACTGGTCACGCGGTATGTGAGATAAATCCACTCTTCGCCGCAGAAAATAGATACCTGCTTGCCGACACGCTACAATACGCCCACAAATTAATATTAAAGCTGTTCAAGGACTTTCCCATTACTTCTTCTACCCAAAATTCTGATGTGCTGGTTGAAATTCGCGGTATGAGTTTTTGCCGTGGCAATCGTGCCATTTTTGATGGTGTTGATCTGGATATTCGGCGCGGTAAGGTCACGGCGATTATGGGCCCCAGCGGCACCGGCAAAACCACGCTGCTGAAATTAATCGGTGGCCAACTCAAGCCCAGTGCCGGAACGATACGGGTTGATGGCGAAAATCTTCAGCACTTAAGCCGCAAGGCGCTCTACGAATTACGCCGTCGTACCATGGGCATGTTGTTTCAAAGTGGCGCGCTGCTGACGGATATGACGGTGTTTGACAATGTGGCGTTTCCGCTGCGTGAGCACACCAAATTACCGGCATCGGTGATTCGAAATCTGGTGTTGTTAAAACTACAGGCGGTGGGATTACGCGGTGCACAGCAGTTGATGCCCG
>JANOOU010000220.1:0-12843 GCA_031421475.1 Gammaproteobacteria bacterium
ATACACACTGCGGCGTACAATGGCTTGTAATAAATTTAATAGTCGGGGCAAGGCTTCAGGTGGATTGTTGACATGTTTAAGCGCTTGCAATAATTGCGGCATCAATTTGTCGAGTCGTTGGCGCGCGCTACCGGTTAAAGCTTGCACCACTGCCAATTCTCGAAATGAAATTAATTGTTGCAACAAACCATTGTTGTTGCTGATGCCATGGCTGTGAAATATATCGGCAACATTTTCTGCTGGCAAATCGCCGCGCCAGATACGCGCAAAATATTCGCTCGCCGTCGTGGCTTCTGCAAACTGTGGCACGGCAACAGTATTATTAAAATAGTCATGTACACGTTGCCGGTGTGTCGTAATCGCTACCGTCAAGGCTTCCCAATCTGCATACTGCATGGCCAGCGCTATACTTATTCGTTGCAAATTATCGGTGGGTAATACATGGGTTTGCGCATCGGCAAACATTTGTAAACGATTTTCTAACCGCCGCAAAAATTCATAACTGGCGATTAAATCGTGTGCCGTGGTTTCCGCTATTACATTTTTTTGTGCGAGCTTTAGCAGCACCGCAATAATGCTGCGCAGCTGCAAATCGGGTTCACTGCCACCGCGAATGAGCTGATAAGTCTGGCCAATAAATTCAATTTCCCGAATGCCGCCCAAACCCACTTTAATATTATCCAGATTGCCTTTGTGTTTCACATCGGCATCCAGCATGGCTTTCATATCACGAATCGCTTCGAAAGCACCAAAATCCAGATAACGGCGGTACACAAAGGGCCGCAACATCGCCATCATTTCGTTACCGGCAGCACGATCACCGCCAATGACTCGCGCCTTGATCATGGCGTAACGCTCCCAGTCACGGCCTTGCGTTTGGTAATACTGGTCCATGGCATCCATACTCATCGCCATCGGGCCGCTGGCACCGTGAGGCCGTAAAAACATATCGACGCGAAACACAAAACCATCGGCGGTGATTTCATTTAATACACGAATCAAACGCTGACCCAGGCGCGTAAAAAATTCGCCATTATCCATCACCCTTGCGCCTTGGGTTTCACCTTCGTCGGCAAATGCAAAAATCAAATCTATATCCGATGAAAAATTCAGTTCGCAACCGCCGAGCTTGCCCATGCCCAGCACAATCATACGCTGTGCTTTATCAGCGCTATTCATCGGTGTGCCGAATAACTGACATTGATTCTGATACAAATATTCCAGCGTCACATCGACACAAACTTCTGCGAGATCGGTCAGATTGCTCAGCGTTTCAGATGTGGAAGCGAGGCCGAGGAGATCACGCCAGGCAATTCGCAACATATTTTGCTGGCGAAACTGCCGCAATGTTTGCATTAACAAGGCATCACTAACCGGTTGAATGGAATGAATTTGCGAATTTAAAGCGTGTTGATAATCAACAAGTGTCCATGAATTTTGCAGCGCGCCACTGCGCACCAATTCAAACCAGCGCTGTGGCTGACGGCAAATGGTGGCCGCAGCAAAATCGCTACAGGCCCAGACATAACCGAGCGCTGGCAGCTCAACTAACGGATTTGAATCCAGATGCTGTTGTTCACAAACAGTTTGCCAGGATTGCCAGTGTGCACTGACTTTGGCATGCAAAGATTGGGGAACGCGATCTAACAAAGACATGAGGTTATGCCAGATAATCTCGCAGGATGTGCCGATGAAAAGAGGCGCATCGTTTATGATGTACTCAAATGATGCGCTTCGTACCTCAGCACATCCTACGACACTGCCAATAAACGCATTATCTTTTATTCGCGTTTATTCGCGTTTTCTTTTGCTTGTTTCTTTTATAAAAAAATTACCGAAACTTGCGCGCCCGGCACACCAACTCGTAAGCCTGATGTATATCCTGCGCGGCGTCGTTAGCCAGGGATATATCGTGTGCATCGGCACCTTGCGCAATCACGCGGTCAGGATGATGTTGACTGATTAAGCGACGATACGCCTGTTTCACTTCATCTTGATTGGACAAACGCGTAATACCCAGCAAATGACACGCATCCGACAGGGTCATCATGCTGGTTTCTGCGTTGCGACGGCGATCAAAGTTGGCACCGCACACCCGCCGGCCGATACGTTTGTAAATGGCATCCGAAATATCC
Source organism: Gammaproteobacteria bacterium (assembly GCA_031421475.1). Lineage (GTDB taxonomy): Bacteria > Pseudomonadota > Gammaproteobacteria > SZUA-229 > SZUA-229 > JACPVK01. The sequence continues at coordinate 2,136 of JANOOU010000220.1, forward strand.
AGACGTTTGCTTATGCGCGTCAGCAACAACAACTCTTTGTCGTTAAGTTCGCCATCGGCATAGGCCAGTTGCAACTGGGTTTCAATGAATACCTGAAGCACGCTGACACGATGCCGGCACACGCGATAAAAACGATTGAGTACGGAATCAATATGAAAATCCGGTTGCTTACCCTGGTTAAATAAACGAATCGCCAGGCGCTTTTGCTCCAGATTAAGCTTGAGTTGCTCCATGACACGCGAGGCCAGATTCACCTCGGCTTCGCTGATACGGCCATCAACCTTTGCCAATCGCCCCATGCAGGAAAAGCTGGCAATAAAAAAGGTTTCCTGAACTTCCCCACCTTCATAACCGGATTTTGCCAGAAGCTGGCTGGCCTCAAGCCACCAATCTTCAACAGAACCACTGAAAAAGCGTTCGCTCAGCGCGTCGGGTGTAATAGATCGTATGGTTTGGCTAAAAACCTGTGAAAAACTCGCCAAGTGTCACCTGCCCTTTAATCATTTTTATGTTGCCAGAAACCATAGTGTATTCGCGATCAAAGGTAAAGAGGTTAAATAAACTTTTTTTGCTTTATAAATAACAAATTAGAGCATTTAGTTAATAAATCACAGTAACTATTCTATCTAAGTCTATAACAACGTTCACTCGACACCTTTTCAAGCACCGGTTTTAACCTTCGAAGCCGCCAACCGAGCCCGCCCTCGGGCTTCGTCTACCTGGCTGCCCGATGCCAGAGCCACGCCCATGCGGCGTTTCACAAATGACTCGGGTTTGCCAAACAAACGAATATCCGTACCCGGCACCGCCAGAGCCTGATCAACACCTTCGTAACGGATCGCTGTAGCGTTCATGCCGCCGTAAATCACCGCACTGGCACCGGCATTGCGCAGGCTGGTATCCACCGGCAAGCCGAGAATAGCGCGCGCATGCAACTCAAATTCGTTTTGCCACTGCGTAATTAGTGTGACCAGCCCGGTATCATGTGGCCGCGGACTGACTTCGCTAAACCAAACCTTATTGCCCTTAATAAACAACTCCACACCAAACAGACCACGGCCACCGAGTGCCGCCGTTACCTTGCCCGCAATGCGTCGCGTTTCTTCCAGCGCAGTTTCAGACATCACCTGCGGCTGCCAGGATTCCACATAATCCCCATTCACTTGCACATGCCCTACCGGCGCGCAAAAATGGGTTTCAATGTCGCCATTCACATTATTGGCACGCACGGTCAGTTGCGTAATTTCATAATCGAAATCCACCAGACCTTCCACAATCACCCGCAATTGTTTAACGCGGCCGGCGTTGAGCGCATATTCCCATGCAGATGCCACATCGTCCGGCCCTTCCAGCCGCGACTGACCCTTGCCAGACGATGACATCACCGGTTTGACGAAACACGGATAACCCGTGCTTTTTATGGCCGCACGCAATTCGTCGAGACTGCTTGCGAACGCATAGGTTGAAGTCGGCAAATCCAGCTCTTCTGCCGCCAGGCGGCGAATACCTTCACGGTTCATCGTGAGCTGTGCGGCACGCGCCGTGGGAATAACAACGGCGAGTCCGTCTTTTTCAATTTGCGCCAGCATATCCGTTGCAATGGCTTCAATTTCCGGCACGATTAAATGCGGTTTTTCTTTTTCTACTAACGCACGCAAGGCATCACCATCCGTCATGTCGATAACATGCGCACGATGCGCCACTTGGTGACCGGGTGCGTTTTCGTATCGATCCACGGCAATTACTTCAACACCCAGACGTTGCAGGGCAATAATGACCTCTTTGCCGAGTTCACCGGCGCCTAGGAGCATGACTTTGGTGGCGGATCTGGATAAGGGGGTGCCAATTTTCATTTTTCATTCCTATAAAGTGATGTAAAGAATTTCTAGATACGTCAGCGGTTCCTTGATACTCAAATTTCAGGGGTACATTCACGAATATTAAATCACCCCAGACAATTTAAGCCTTATCTTGTGCAAATAAAATAATGCGCGAATGCCGCGAGCGCATTACACGCACGACTGCATGGATGGCCAGCGATGTTCCAACATCGCTTTTGCATTTCCCACATCCATGTGGGTCAGAGGAGGTACGTCTCCAAGGGTAGAGGCGGTAGGGCGAAGCAGGGAGCGGTTGCCGAGGAGGGGCGCATTTGTGGACTCATGTTTTTATAATAGTCGCAGGCAGGCTCACGCCTATAGGCTTAAGTAAGCGCCACATTCTTGTCTGACCCTGAATCAGAGCGCTGTGCAGCAACAAGCTGACGATGCAGCAAACCTTGAGATATCGCCATCTAACGCCTGAATTGAGAAATTAAAAAACGCAAATTACGGCAAAAAAATACCCAGCAAATAAAAATCCAAGACCATCGATTAAAAACACAATAGGAAAAATACCTTAAGTCTGTAAATGCAGACAAAGTCACAAATATATATTTATTGTGCATCATTTTAACATTAAACATTTATTACATAAGAATAATCGATTGATATTAATTTTAAAACCATCTAGCCTGCGCGCCTATCAAAAACACCTAATCATAAATTTTAAAACCAAAAGCTTTAAGAAAGCTTTAAGAAAGCTTTAAGGAATAATCCATGAATCTTCACAGTAATACTCAGACAACATTCAAGCGTGCATGCAAGCATTCACAAAACAATGTTTTCTACTCAACCAATAACAAATGCAAGTATGGAAAACTTTAACAAGACTCCTGAAAACTCCAGGCGTGTTTAATCAAGATCCAGTCCTTCTACATTGCTCATAAGCAATTACTTGATTGTCTGTTTCGACTTTAAACACGAGAACATGCAACGGGTATAAGTAAATGGTTGCTTGACGCAGCGTTAATTTTGATTCTGAAACGTACTTCACCTGTCGTATTCCACCAACAAATGGGAAAAACATGCAAACCTCTGCCGACGTTATTTCAAAAGCACCAACAAGTTTTATTAAAAGTGAAAAGAGCCTTGTAATAGCCTTGTTTTTAATTATGTTTCTGGTCTATTCCGAGAACTTTATTATTGCACCCTTGCTTGCAGAAATGTCTGCCAGCCTAAATATGAGCATTCAATTGTCTGCCAATCTGATTTCTATTTACACCCTAGCAGTTGGATTCGGCGCTCTTTTATATGGACCTTTTAGTGATTCCATTGGCCGATTCAAAAGCATTACATTTTCCCTGATGAGTTTTGCTGTGTTTACATTTCTTTGCGGCATGGCATGGGATGTCTATTCGGTTTATAGTTTCCGAGTTGCATGCGGCCTGTCTGCCGGCATTCTTACGTCAAATGCGTTCGCCTATATCGGCGATTATTATATGGACAAAGGCAACCCGCAATCGATACCGGTGACCATGGGAAAAGTGATGTCAGGCATGTTCTCCGCCATTGTTGTCGGCGTCCCGCTTGGAATCCTGGTCGGCCACCTGTCATCATGGAGAGTTGCATTCTTTGCTTTGGGAGTACTGGCAGTTTTATTGCTGACATTTTTAATAATAGCAGTTGAATATGTACCCAGTAAAAAGCTGAATAAAAACGGCTATTTCAATTCGCTATCGACTTATTTTACTTTCTTGCACCGCTTGCCTCTCCTAAAGATTACCGCTCTCTTCTTTACCTTTCAGCTGGTGGTCACCGCGTTTGGAACTTTTTCTCCACTTTGGATTCTCGGCAATGGTTTTGATCTCCTTACTTTATCAATACTTTACGCAGTCACCGGTTTTACCTCAGTATTTGTTGCCATGAGATCGGGTGCCTGGGTTAAAAAACTGGGGATTTCCAAAACCATGCTTATTGCAAACATATTTATTATTGCCTCACTCACACTGATGATTACGTTGCCATTCAACATCTGGTTGGTCGCTATATTGATAGCAGTGTATTTGAGCTGCGTGTCTTTACGTATCGGGCCTTTACAGGCGCTAGCCGTAATGTCAATCGATTCAAGCGAGCGTGGTCGATATAGCGCGTTAAACAGCTTTGCAATGCAAATGGGATCGGCCATTGGTGTCTTTATTTTTTCCATGGTGATGTCAAATCTGCAAACCGGGAAATCTATTTTCAATCTTGAAGGATTTTGCTTCGGCGTAGTGGGGCTTGCAGGTATTACATTTATCTCACTCATTATTGCTCTTACAATTAAACCGTCTGCACCCAAAAGTGTCTAAGGAATAATCTTAATAAATTTATATAATTTATGGAGTTGTTATGTATCAAAGCTTTTTAACCCGGAATGATCTAGTTGCATTTTTTAGAGAATATGAACCAGAGCTTGGAGATTTTTACCTTATTTACGAGAAATTGAATTTTCAGGTCATTGCCTTATTGCCAAAGCGGATATACCAGTTTAGAGCTGATTTGAAAGCATTAGAGCTGCATGACCGAAGCAGTTTGTGTGAATATAATCAGACGCATGTACAGCTAGACGATACTAATCCAATTACATATCTGAATACCGAACTAGCGTCTTTCAGTCAGCAAAACCAGCCTGGGCACGCAGTTCCATTTTTTAAAGGCGGATTGGCAGGCGCCGTTACTTTTGAGGGCTTGAGCCAACTGCTCGATATTGACATCTCGTGTACCGAATCGCCCCCGATGCCATTCGGTCTGTTCGACAGTTTTTTGGTTAAAGAATTAGCTACAGAGATAGTTCATGTTGTAGGAACAGACGATACTGAAAATAAATTGACAGAAATTATTAAAAAAATACAGTCCGGTGTTTATCTTAATCACTCATCAAAAACAGATGTGGCCGTTAACTTTAGTGATTTTTATAATCAGGTAACGCAAAACCCTGAAGATCGAAATATCTTCTGTCAGCAAGTCATGGATATCCAGACTCACCTGAAACAGGGAAATAGTTTCCAGACGGTATTAAGTTATAAATACAGCAAACCCCAAAAATCATCGACGTTTGATACGTTTTTACAACTATACAAACAACGCAGCACCTACAAATATCTGGCAAGATTTTTTGACACACGCATTGTTGGTATTTCGCCAGAAAATCTATTTGAACTAAATCATCAGCGTCACGTTAAAATGATTCCACTAGCTGGAACTCGCCCCCGTACCGGTGACAAAACCATTGATAATGAACAGGAATCTCAACTGCGCAACTGCAAAAAAGAAAAAGCAGAGCATACTATGCTGGTTGATCTTGCCCGAAATGATCTTGGAATAGTCTGCGAAAAAGGCAGTGTAAATGTTGAGCGCTATCTCTATATTGAACACTTTAAAGATGTTATGCATCTAGCGTCTGATATCACAGGAATATTGCAAGAAAATATTACAGCACTAGATTTAATGCGAGCAATCTCACCAGCCGGCACCATGTCTGGAGCGCCAAAAATTCGGAGCATTAATATCATTCGTGAGACGGAATGTGATGAGCGTGGATTTTATAGCGGCAATATTGGCTTTGTTAATTTTGATGGCAGCGCAGATTTTTCCATCATTATCCGCTCCGTTATATTTGCAAACAATCGCGTCAATTTAAGAGCAGGCGCAGGAATTGTTTTAGATTCAACCGCCAACAGTGAATATGATGAATGCATCAGGAAAATGTATTCATGTGGCAAGGAACTAGTATGAAAAATCTATTAATAATCGATAATTACGATTCATTTGTGTACAACGTACCGCAAGTTATAGCACGCAACCACGATATTAAATATGAGGTTGTACGCAATGACCGGTTAAATGACCAACATTTCTCCATCAGTAAATATAGTCACGTAGTGCTTTCACCAGGGCCAGGAAATCCAACAAATCCAAAGGATTTTGGACGCTGCCTTGATGTAATTGACCATTTTCGCAGCAAGGTACCCATCCTGGGTATCTGCTTGGGACATCAGGGTATAGCCGCCTATCATGGCGCCGTTATTGATACTGCGAAAAAAATACAACATGGACTTACATCAGAAATAAAACTGATTGGCAACTGCCCTCTTTTTTATGGACTAAGTTCTCTCACCGTTATGCGTTATCACTCACTCGTTGTGAAATCGGGTACTTTGCCTAGCTACTTTCAACTAACGGCAGTGACTGACGACGAAGATGAAGAAATCATGGCGTATAACAATATCGATCATGGCCTCTATGCGGTTCAGTTTCATCCGGAATCTATTGCCACTCTTTCAGGTGGCAAAATATTAAGTAATTTTATTAACATATAATTGACGAGACTAACATGTGGTTACCAACCAATATCCAAAAAGATGATTTCACCCAAGCATATACTGATTTTAATAATAAATATCAAGCCGGAAAACTTCTCGCAGAAGATTGGAAGCGCTGGCGCGAGGCTAATTTTTTAAAGGTCATTGAAAAATCAAAAAAATCTGTGTTCTATCAACAGCACATTACAAATTACAACGATATTCTGTCACTGGCGGACTTGGAAAAACTCCCATTTACCACCAAGGATCACCTTCGAGAACATATGTACGATATATTAAGCGGCAGCCTGAACGACGCATTGTACTTCTATGAAACGACAGGAACTACTGGCCGCGCAACGCCTTGCCCAAGAGATTACAGGGAAGCAATTGCCAGTAACTCACAAGTAACGGCTGCCTGGAGAAATATATTCGACGATGTCTTTGGCAAAGATTACCGCCCTGTTGTAGGTCTGATGGGGCCAACCGAAGTTCATTCTTTTGGCGACACTTTGGGCGCGGTGTGCCAGAACATGAACGTGTGTAACATGAAAATCTGGCCTTACTCTCCCGTTATTGGATTTCCAAAAGCGCTTGAATTGATGTCTACCTGCAGCGTTGAAGTAATTGTGTGCACCCCAGGTGTTGCGATGAATCTGATGAAAGCAGCCAAACACTATGGTTACGATCTTCGCAAGGATTTTAAAGTCAAGGCCATATTTCTCACTGGTGAAATGTCAACCCCAGGACTAATGAATAATATTTCATCCATCTGGGGAGCCAAAATATTTAATTCTTTATATGGTTCACAAGAGGCATTTGTTATTGCATCGTCCCGTGCAGACGGCAACATGTACCTCGCAAAACCTAATTACATTTTTGAGGTGATCGACCCGGAATCCAATAAATCACTTGGTGCCACAGGGAAAGGTGAGCTTTGCCTGACCATGCTGATAAATGGGATAAAACCTTTAATTCGTTATCGTACAGGTGACTTCGTTGAAATTATAAAAACAGATTTGCCAGAGCCTTATGATCTTAAAATTAACGTCATAGGCCGCACCAAGGATCGCATTGAGCTAAATGGACATCAGTTCTCTGCATTTGATCTGGAGAGCAGCATTCTGAATCCGCTGACGAACTGTTTTGGTTATCAGATCATCATCGACAAGGAAAATGGCAATGATGTCCTGGAGATAAATTTGGAGTTTGATCAAGGCACTGCAAATATCCAGCAGATGATAAACATGGTCATAAAAAGCTGCAAAGACAACCTCCATATCAATTCCAAGGTTCGGGTTATTGAAGAGCTAGATCAGATAGTCAGTACAGCCGCATTTGTCTCGTGGAAAGCAGCACGCATCGTTGATCGACGCAAAAAAGAGGAAGATTTAGAAACTCAAGTGGCTAAAAAAATGGCGAAAAACCGGGGGTTCCAGTGAAACAACACTTCAGCACTATTGACGACTTCAGGAATTATATAATTGCTAATCCAAATATTTTAATTGGAACCCTCGGCCCCATTGGAACATCCTGCGACCATACAATTAATTTTTTGCTGGATGGGTTAGATACACAGGGTCAACGTAAAGTATTGATTAATCATTTTGATGACATCTACCAGTCGTTGCACAATGGAAACGTCGACGTGGCCATGATCCCTGCAGCATACTCTGATGTAACCCGTTTTTTTTGGTCAACAGAATTAAGCTTCATCGGCTCAGTGATATATAAAACTCCAGACTATCATTTCACTCGCGCAGCCGGCGTAACAAACATCAGTCGTATTGCGACCTGCACGGCAGTTAAACACATGCTGGAAAATCAATTTCTACATTGCTTGAACGCACCCTATGAATTGATTATTGGCCCGTCAACATTAGCTGCATCCAAGGAGGTAATGACAGGAAATGCGGACGCATGTATCACTAACGACGGGGGCCTAAAAGGAACTGATTTACAAGTAGTCCACACCCAAAAGGGAGTAGATATGAGCTGGCTTTTTTTCAGGAAACAGTCAGGCGCGGAATTTGCCTAGAAACCACTCTTCAATATGCACCAGGTGTTACGGAAATCCCAATGAAAATCGTTGTAATATTAAGTTCGAATCGGATAGAGACAGGTTTTAGCTCTAAACTTTTATCGAAGATCCAGGAATTTTGCCACAATAAAGCCCTGATAGATCCAATCTGGCTGGCCAGCCATCATATTCAATTATGTGACGCCGACAATAAATGCAGCAACAATAATTGTGGCATTGATGACGATATGGCTGCGTTATCAGAACGAATTGTAGACGCCGATGCCATACTTTACATTCCCGTTGTCCACGCTTACGGAACTTGCAGTCGTATGCAGGCATTTATTGAACGTTTAGGCTATGGATTTATGCGTCCGCAGGGGCGTCCCTTGCAGAACAAGTTAGCGATGGTCGCAGTGGTTGGCAGGCGTTATTCTCATGAATCTGTTTTTTCACAAATGATTTTAAATTTACTTTTGAATCGTTGCATAATTGTAGGATCCGGATACCCTTCCACCTTTCGATCTGAACTAGGTACCCCAGAAAAAGATGTGGAAGCCTGGGAGGCGTTAAAAACCGGTCTACTTCGGATGATATCCATGCATCAATTAATTGCAGGTAATATCAATCAACTGTTAAATCAATCGATTCACTTGGAAACCATCCCTTAAACAATTCTGACAATATTTTAGTCAACTTAGTTAACCCCACTGAATGAGAATTCGTAATGCAGTCTGTAGTCATAAGAAATGTCGGATTACAACGCGGTCTAGGCTGGAAAACAGAACCCCCGACGGACGTTTACATCACCAATGGCAGGATACAACGGATAGCCTCCGGCAATTCACTTCCTGCCTATCAGAATGTAAACACTATTGATGGTACCAATAAAATATTAATGCCGGGATTGATATTTGCCCATACACATATTGCATATGACAACGTATGTGGTGCCAGAGATGTTTTGTTTAAGCACCCGCTGATTCGTCTCGCCTATATTGCTGCCAAAGTTGCAAAACGTGCAACACAGTTGGGATACACCACCATGATAGGCGCCGGTTCTATTTCTGGTCTTGATGTATATTTAAAAGAAGCCATTAGTAGCGGTTTGTTTGATGGCCCGCAAATCATCCCTTGCAGTCGAGATATCATGGCGGCTGGCCCTCTGGGTAAACGCAGTAAGGAAAAAGTTGCTCACATACCCGCAGATTACATGCCTGTTCTAACAGAAATAGATGAAATAGATGCCGCGGTAAATCGAGAAATTGACGATGGAGCAGTGATTTTAAAAACATTTGCCACGGGTGACGATCAATTTCCCAATGCCAACTCCAATGAAGAGCTGTTCGTCTTTGAGGAGTTGCTAAGAATGGTGCAAATCGCCCGCCAGCGCAATGTTTTGATTCGTTGTCACGCTCGAGGTCTCAGCGGCATTAAAAATGCCATCAAGGCCGGGGTAGACATTATTGACCATGCAACTTATGCAGACCAGGAAAGTCTGGACAATATATTAGCCAACAACATCAGCATTGTGCCCAGTTATTATCAACTCAAACAATACCTGGAAAATGGCCACAAATATGGCAAACATCCTGAAGAATCCAACTTTTCTTTAGAGATAGAAAACACCACAAAATTTTTACCCGTCGCTGAAAAAATGGGTATCAATATTGCCGTAGGTGACGATTTTGGTTTTGCCTGGACACCTCATGGCACTTACCATGAAGAATTATTATCTTACCAAAATCAACTCAACATTCCTGCTGAAATCATCATCAAATGGGCTACTTTAAACGGCGCAAAAATGATTAATGCGGAAGCTCGCATTGGCAGCCTCGAAGAAGGGAAACAGGCTGATATGATTTTATTATCCGCAGATCCGGCAAAAGACATTGGCGTGTTATCTACGCATATTGAGCAAGTATTCATTTCAGGTAATGCTGTTAATATGAAAAACTAGCGGCTTGTGAATAAAATACATGCACAGATACTTCAGTAACCGCAACATGCGTGGAGCCAATGTGTCATAGTACTTTAACTTCCACAATCTCATAACATAAACACAATCAAATAAAGATTAAAAAATGATACAAAATATAATCAAAAACGACTCTCAAACGATCATTGTCACTGGCTGCAATGGCGGCATTGGCCAGGCCATCTGCAACCGGCTTAATAATCAAGGATTCAATGTTATTGGACTTGATCTGTCAAAAAAATCATTTTGCTCGGCAGGCAGTCCCGTAATTTATCAATATTATCAGGTCGATTTATTAAACAATGAACAACTCCTGGATTGTTTAGACACAATTCGACAATCATTTGGCGAAACATTATATGGACTTGTAAACAATGCAGGGCGGTATGATGCGCTTGATTTCTTGACCACGAATCCAGGCCAGTACGAGAGTATTATGTCTATAAATGTTTACGCACCATTTTTTATTTCCCAATGGTTTGCTAATTCTTTATTTCATTTTAATCGCCCAGGCTGCATTGTAAATATTGCATCGGTTAGTGGCGAATCT
>JANOOU010000221.1:0-2065 GCA_031421475.1 Gammaproteobacteria bacterium
GGAGGGAGAAAAAACATAACTCACGCTCAAAGGCGTTCTTTTTTCTTAACCCAACTAAACACAAAATGGCCAAAACAAAACTTCTCTACACCTGTACCGCGTGCGGCGCCAGCCACAACAAATGGGCAGGCCAGTGTGGCGACTGTGAAGCCTGGAACACACTGGTGGAAACCATCGCGCCGAAAGACACCGGCCCGCGCTTTACCGGATACGCCGGTGCCAGCAGCATTCAGAGCATGTCCGACATCAGTCTCACTGCCGAACCACGTCATGCCACCGGCATCGGTGAACTGGATCGCGTGCTCGGCGGGGGGTTGGTACCCGGCTCCGTGGTTTTGATCGGCGGTGATCCCGGCATCGGCAAATCCACCTTGCTCACCCAAACCCTGGCTACCCTCGGCAGCCAGATGAAAGCGCTCTACGTCACCGGTGAAGAATCACTGCAACAGGTAACCTTGCGCGTGCGTCGCCTGGGATTGAAGGACGACAGTTTCCGTTTACTCACCGAAACCTGTGTTGAACGCATTCTGGCGCTGGCCGAGCAGGAAAAACCGCGCGTCATGGTGATCGATTCCATTCAAACCGTGCACACCGAACTGATGCAGTCTGCACCCGGTGGGGTATCGCAAGTACGCGAATCCGCCGCGCAACTGGTGCGCTATGCCAAGCAAACCGGCACCGCATTATTTTTAGTCGGCCACGTTACCAAAGAAGGTACCCTGGCCGGGCCGCGCGTGCTCGAACACATGGTGGATACGGTGCTGTATTTTGAAGGCGATGCCGGTGAACGTTATCGCATGATTCGCGCGGTAAAAAATCGCTTTGGTGCGGTGAACGAACTCGGCTTGTTCGCCATGACCGAAACCGGGCTGAAAGCCGTCACCAACCCCTCGGCCATCTTTTTGTCACGCCACGACGAACCCGTAGCCGGCAGCATTATTACCGTCACCCGCGAAGGCAACCGCCCCCTGCTAATTGAAGTGCAGGCGCTGGTTGATGATTCGCACAGCAACAACCCGCGCCGTGTGACTCTGGGGCTGGATCAAAATCGTCTGTCATTACTGCTGGCCGTACTGCATCGCCACGGCGGCATTGCCATGTACGATCAGGACGTGTTCATCAATATTGTGGGCGGCGTGCGCGTCACCGAAACCGCCGCCGACGCCGCCATGCTACTCGCCTGTTTATCCAGCTTTCGCAACAAACCGCTGCCACAAAAAATGATCGCCTTCGGCGAAATTGGCTTAGCCGGCGAAATCCGCCCCGTGCCCAACGGCCAGGAACGCCTGAAAGAAGCCGCCAAACACGGCTTCACCCACGCCGTAATCCCGCGCGATAACCTGCCGAAAAAACACGATGCACCGGAGGGCATGGAAATTATTGCGGTGAAGCGGGTGAGTGAGTTGCTGGATATTCATTAACACTTCGATGCAACAATACCCCAACAATCGATTTTCTCACTGGGCAAAAAACCCAAAGACACCTCATGAAAATCGCGTCCAAATCAATGAAAACCGGCAACACTTCCCACCCTGGCTTCGCCGCAATGAAGCGTAACGAGCATGCTTCAAATTTCTTTGTGCTGAAGGGGTGTCCGACAAACACGGCACAAATAGAAAGCTGCGCCAGTGGCACTGACAATACGATGAACCTACGTGACTCCATTGCATGAACGAACATGCGATTAACTTTGAACTCCCCCAAAAAGTTGAGCGCTATCTGGCGACTCTGTCAAAACTTTATGCGCAAGACAAAAAACGACAGCTTCAAGAAATCATCGTCAATGCTCAGTTGCGTGTTCACGAGGCATGGAGTAGTGATAATTGGAACGGTGGTACTTACGGGCACGCACTTTTCCTAATACTCCCAGAGCCACTATTCTTAAGTACTGTCAACCAAAAGGATGGTATCCGGAATCAAATCAAAGAAGACCTAAATAAACTTCACAACGAACAGAGTGAATTCATCGAAGAAATCTTCCTCGAAATGGAGGTCGTGGAGGATCATGAATGGCGGAAGGAATCAGGATTGCTCGTGGCCGGAAAACGAGTGGTTCCGCCAGACG